>JARGNS010000184.1 GCA_029213105.1 Planctomycetota bacterium | reverse complement strand
GGGGCAGGTATCTTTCCGGCCGGATCGAACCGAGGGAAGCACACCGATGAACACCACCCTGCTCCGCCGCACGGCCCTTGTCCTGGGCCTGGCTCTCGTCGCCTGGCTCGCCGGCCCCGCCTCTGCGGCCGAAAAGGAGAGCCGCCAGCGCTGGATGCTCGACTTCAGCCACGGCCCGCTCCGCACGGTCACCGTGCGCAGCGCCAACGGCGACTCGGCGACCTACCACTACATGACCATCAGCGTCGCCAACAAGACGAAGCATGCCCGCCAGTGGCACCCGCTCGTCAAGGCCCTGACGGACACCAAGGGCGTCTACCTCGCCGGCGGCTACACCGACGCGCTGGGCAACATCCGCCGCGCCGAGAAGAACAAGAACCTCGTCTCCATCGGGTCCACGGCCGGTCGCCTCAAGGCGGGTGCGAGCCATGACACCGTGGCCATCTTCGGCCCGGTCGACCCGCTCTACGACAAGATCACCATTCAGATCTACGGCCTCGTCGACCCGACCGCGACCTACAAGGTCGAGCAGTACGGCGACAAGAGCAGTGACGACAGCGTCGTGCTCGGCAAGGACAGCGTCGTGGTGGACTCCGCCTACTGGGACCACAACCAGACGATCCTGAAGCGCCTCAAGAAGGCCGCCAAGGAGAGCGGTGGCGAGATCGCCAAGCCGGTCGTCGAGTACCAGGAGGTCTCCGAGAGCCGCTTCTGGAACATGGAGTACCAGCGCCTGGGCGATGAGTACCGCGCCGAGGACGACATCATCACCTTCCACGGTGAGGGCTGGAAGGTCGCCGGTGCCGTGGGCGCCGAGGGCGGCTCCAAGGGCCTGCGCGTCATCTCCCGCGAGGAGTAGCGCCACGGCGCCCAAGCCACGTCCGAACACGCGCCAAGGGCGGTCCTCTTCGAGGGCCGCCCTTCGCAATTGCGCGCGGCGGCTGCTACGGCGTGCGGGCGAGGAACTCGGCGCCGACCACCTCGGGGAGGGCATCGAGCGCGTCGAGCAACTGGTCGGTCGGCTCCACGCTCCATCCCGGTCCCGCCTTCACGCGAGCCACCGTGCGCGGCTCGGGCTCGAACTCGAGCACGAGGGGCAGCTCGCCGGCCGAGGCCGTGACGGTCTGCTTGAGTCGGTCCAGCACGTCGCCCTGGATGGCCCGCAGGCGCACGAGCACGCCCTGGGCCTTGACCCGCCGCGCCTCCTCGATGGGCACGATCTTGTCGACGTGCAGGCTCGGCATCTCGCGGTTGCGGTCGACCTTGCCGTCGAGCAGGACGATGCGGTCCGGCTCCAGCAGCGGCTCCAGCTGGGCGTAGGTCCTGGCGAACACCACGCACTCCACCGTGCCCGAGAAGTCCTCGAGCTCGAAGAAGCCCATGCGTCGACCCTCGTTGCGGCCCTTGCGGACGATCGACGTGCGCAGGGCCCGGATCATGCCGCCCAGCGTGACCGCCGTACGGTCGGGTACCTCGTCGAGATCCGCGGTACGCGCGTTGGCGAGCAGGCGTAGCTGGCGCTCGTGCTTGGCCAGCGGGTGGTTCGTGGCGTAGTAGCCGATGTGCTCGCGCTCCCACGCGAGCAGATCGCGCTCGGGCCACTCCGGCTCGTCGGGGTAGTCCGGCGCGACGTCCTCCGAGGCCGCCTCCCCGAAGAGCCCCAGCTGGCCGGCGGAGCGATCCTTCGCGGCGGACTGGCCGAGGGCCAGGGCCCGCTCGAGCACCGCCGCCACCTGGGCGCGCCGCGCCTTGGTGCTGTCCAGGGCACCCGCCTTCACGAGGGACTCCAGCGTCGAGCGGTTGACGTGGCCGAGGTGCACGCGCTCGCAGAGATCGAACACGCTGGCGTAGCTCTCGGGCTCCCCGCCGTCTTCCGGCGCGCGTCCGTTGGCGATCGCCTCGGCGGCGGAGCGGCCGACGCCCTTGATCGCGGCGAGGCCGTAGCGGATGTTCTCGCCCTCGACGGCGAACTCCCACTCCGAGCGTGAGACGTCCGGCGGAAGCACATCGATGCCCATGCGGCGGGCCTCTTCGATGTACTCCGTGATCTTGTCCATGTCGGCCATCTCACACGTCAGCAGCGCCGCCATGTACTCGCGCGGGAAGTGTCGCTTGAGGTAGGCCGTCTGGTACGTGATGAGGCCGTACGCGACCGTGTGGCTCTTGTTGAAGCCGTAGCCGGCGAAGTGCTCGAGCTGGTCCCAGATCACCGTGGCGTCGGCGGCGGCCATGCCGTTCTTGCCGCAGCCGGCGACGAACTTCTCGCGGAACTTGGCCAGCAGTTCGGGCTTCTTCTTGCCCATGGCCTTGCGCAGGTTGTCGGCTTCGGACATCTCGAAGCCCGCCAGGACGTTGGTGATGCGCATCACCTGCTCCTGGTAGACGACGACGCCCTTCGTCTCCTCGAGAATGGGCTCGAGGCTCGGGTGGGGGTAGGTCACCTCCTCGCGCCCGTTCTTGCGCTCGATGTACATGTCGACCATGCCGGAGCCCATCGGGCCCGGGCGGTAGAGCGCGACGATGGTGCCGAGCTCGTCGAAGGTACTCGGGTGCAGCTTGCGCAGCAGATCGCGCATGCCGGCGCTCTCGACCTGGAACACGCCCAGCGCGTCGCCCTCGGCGAGCATGCGGTAGGTCTCGGCGTCGTCGAGCGGCAGCGTGTCGAGATCCGGCGGCTCGCGCCCGCCCTTGCGGATGTTCTCGAGCGCCGTCGCGAGGATCGTGAGCGTGCGCAGCCCCAGGAAGTCCATCTTGAGGAGGCCGATCTCCTCCAGGATGTCCATCGAGTACTGGGTCGTGATGTCTTCGCCGACCTTGTAGAGCGGCACGAACTCCTCGAGCCGGCCGTTGGCCACCACCACGCCGGCGGCATGCTTGCCGGCGTTGCGGTTCATGCCCTCGAGCTTGAGGGCCGTGTCGACGAGGCGCTTGTACTCGGGGTTCTGCTGCACCGTGCGGCGCAGGTCGGGGTCGGCCTCCAGGGCGCCGCCCAGGGACGCACCCGGGCCGTTGGGGACGAGCTTGGCCAGCATGTCCACATCGCGGAGCGGGACCTCGAGGACGCGCCCCACGTCACGGATCACGGCGCGCGCCGCGAGTCGACCGAACGTGATGATCTGCGATACGCAGTCCGGGCCGCCGTACTTGTCCTGGACGTACCGGATGACCTGCTCGCGACCGTCCTTGCAGAAGTCGATGTCGATATCCGGCATCGAGATGCGGCCGGGGTTCAGGAACCGCTCGAAGATGAGCCCGTAGGCCAAGGGGTCCACGTTCGTGATGCCGAGGCAGTACGACACGATCGAGCCGGCGGCGCTGCCGCGCCCGGGACCGACCGGGATGCCGTGCTCCCGCGCGTAGTTCATGAAGTCCCACGTCACGAGGAAGTACGAAACGAAGCCCATCTCCTCGATGACGCGCTGCTCGTAGGCCATGCGCTCCTGCACGGCGTCGGACAGCGTCGCGCCGTAGCGCTCCTTGGCGCCGGCGAGGCAGAGGTCATAGAAGTAGGCGGTCGGGTCCTGCCCGTTCGGCGGCTCGTAGTGGGGCAGGTGGTGCGTGCCGAGATCGAGCTCCAGGTTGCAGCGCTCGGCCATCTCCACGGTGTTGTGGCAGGTCTCGGGGACGTCCTTGAACGTCTCGTACATCCAGTCGGTGTCGCGGAAGCAGAGCGTGCCCGCGTGCTTCAGCTTGTTGTCGCGCAGCGTGCGGCCCATGCCGATGCAGGTCTTGACCTCGTGCGCCTCCTTGTGGGAGGGATCGACGAAGTGGATGTCCTGGGAGGCCACCACCTTGATGTTCTGTTCGCGGCCGATCTGCAGCAGGGTCTGGTTGACCTTCTCCTGGCCGTCCGTGCCGTTGCGCTGGATCTCGAGGTAGTAGCGATCCCCCAGGATGTCGCGCATCTCCATGATCGCCTGGGTGGCGCGCGCGACGTCGTCGTGCCCGGCGTAGTAGGCCGGCTCGCCCGAGAGGCAGGCTGACTGGACGATCAGCCCCTCGTTGTGCGACGCGAGGAGCTCCTTGTCCATGCGCGGGACGTAGTAGAAGCCCTCCGTGAAGGCCCGCGAGGAGAGCTTGATCAGGTTGCGATAGCCGACCTCGTTCTGCGCCATGATGATGAGGTGGTGCGCGGCGACGGGGTTCTTCTGGCGGTCGAAGCGGGAGCGCGGGGCCATGTAGGCCTCGATACCCACGAGCGGGTTGATGCCTGCCTTGCGCGCGGTCTTGTAGAACTCGATCGCGCCGCACATGTTCCCGTGGTCGGTCAGGGCCATGGCGGGCTGCTCGCAGCGCACGGCGGCGTCGACGAGGTGCTTTACCTTCGCCGCGCCGTCGATGAGGCTGTAGTCACTGTGGACGTGGGTGTGGACGAAGCTGCGGGCCATGGAGTCCTTCGGGTGGAAGAGGAGGGAAGCCCGGATCGTAGGCCTCCCGGACGACAGCGGGACTCCCCGTGCCCGCCATCTTCCGGTGACCTGCGGGGCCTAGGCTGCGGGCGCCATGCGCAAGATCACCCTCCCCGTCTGCCTTCTGCTTTTCGCCCTCCTGCCCGTCCTCGGGGCCTGCTCGTCCGGCGCCTCGAAGGGCGCCGGCGCCAAGACCGCGGCCGAGCCCGCCGTGGATCCCGACCGGATCCAGGTGGGGGACGCGCGCGCCGTCGAGGTCTCCAAGCTCTCCGCCGGCGAGAAGGCCGAGATCCAGCGGGCCTGGTCGCAGTTCCTCGCCGGCAGCCCGCTCTGGCGCATCAGCCTCTACACGATCGTCGAGCGCGGTGGCGCCGGGCCCTACGTGCTCTCCGAGAACCTCTTCCGGCACTTCTTCCAGGCGTCGATCTACAACCAGAAGGCCGAGATCAACCGCGTGGCCCGCAGCGCCGCGATCATCGGGGAGCCGGCCGTGGCCTACTTCGCGAAGCCGCTCGTGGAAGACCTCGTGCCGCTGGGCAAGGCCGTCGAGGCCAACGTGCCCGACCCCGACGATCCCAAGCGCCGCATCAAGAAGACCTTCCAGCACTTCCAGATCGATGACTTCACCCGGCGGCATGCAGCCAAGGTGCTGATCGCCATCGGCGAGCCCGCCGTCGCGACCTTGAGCTCCCCGCAGCTGCTGCAGGCCGCGCGCCCCTCGGGCCGTCGCTACGCCGCCTTCGCCCTGGGCCGCATCGGCTCCGACGCCGCCGTGGCCGCCCTCACGCGGCACTACGACCAGACCGCGGACTGGCAGGACCGGGCCGCCGCCGTGAAGGCCCTCGGCGCCGCCATGCCGTCGAACCCCGCCGCGCGGACCACCCTCGAGCGTGCCCTCAAGGACAAGGACCAGTTCGTCCGCGACCAGGCCGACCGGGCCCTGACCGGTCGCGTCAAGCTGCCTCTCTGACGCGCCTGCCGCCTGACCCCCCGCGGCGGTAGAAGAGCCCCATGGCCGTATGGAAAGTCCAGCGGCTCGGACGCGTCAGTAGCCTGACCGGCGAGCCCTTCCCTCCCGACAGCGAGATCGTCACTGCCCTCTTCGGCGAAGACGAGGAGATGGGGGAGGACCGCGTCCGCGGAAGCGGCTTCCTTCGCAAGGACTACCTCGACGCGGAAGCCACCGAGGAGCGCCTGGCGGGCTCCTTCTGCCGCTGGCGCACGCGCACCCCGCCGGCGAAGGCCGAGGAGGAGAAGCGCTTCGACCTGGGCATGGCCAAGGAGTTCCTCCAGCGGCTGCTCGCGGAGGGCCGCGACGATCGGGCGCCGGTCTGCCTCACCCTGGCCCTGCTCCTCGCCCGCAAGCGCCGCCTGGTGATCGAGGATCAGGACGCCGAGAGCCTGACCTGCCGCTGGACGGGGGAGAAGGGCACCTTCCCGGTCCCGGCCCCGGTCGTCTCCGAGGCGGAGGCCGAGGTCCTGCAGCAGGACATCATGCGGCTCTTCGGGTTCGAGACGGCGCCGGAGCCGGCGCCGGAGCCGGCGGCGGAGGATTCTGCCGAGGGCGGCGAGGCGGTCGCCGCGGCCTCGGACAGCCCGGAGGACGCGTCCGCCGCGACGGCGGACGCGGATCCCGAGACGCGGGCCGACGCCGGGGCCCCCAGGGACTAGGATCGCGTTCCCGTGACGCATCAGGTCCTATCCCGCAAGTACCGCCCCCAGCGCTTCGATGAATGCGTGGGCCAGGAGCACGTCGCGCGCATCTTCAAGAACGCGCTCGCGAGCGACCGCACGGGCCACGCCTATCTGCTGGTGGGACCCCGCGGCGTGGGCAAGACGACGACGGCACGCATTGTCGCGCGCGCCCTCAACTGCGAGCGCCTGGCGGATCCCACGGCTCTCGAGGCGGACGCCATCGAGCCGTGCGGTGAGTGTGCCTCCTGCCGCGACATCGCCGCCGGGTCCGACCTGGACGTGGTCGAGATGGACGCCGCCTCGAACAACGCGGTCGATGACGTGCGCGCCCTGCGCGAGCAGGTCGGCTACGCCACGGTGCGCTCGCGCTACCGCATCTGGATCGTGGACGAGGTCCACATGCTCTCGCTGCCGGCGTTCAACGCGTTCCTCAAGACGCTCGAGGAGCCGCCGCCCCAGGTGAAGTTCCTCTTCTGCACGACCGAAGAGCACAAGCTGCCGGACACGTTCCGCAGCCGCTGCCAACGGGTGGAGTTCCGGCCCATCGACGCGGGCACCATGGCGGAGCGCCTGGTCGCGCTCGCCGCGGAAGAGGACGTCGCGATCGAGGACGGCGTGGCCCTCGCCATCGCCGAGGGTGCGTTGGGCGGACTGCGCGACGCGGAGTCGCAGCTCGAGCAGCTCATCGCGGCGCGCGCGAGCGACGACCCGATCCAGCAGGCCGACCTCGACGCCCTCTCGGGGCGCGCGTCCGCCCAGTTGCTCGACGGCCTGCTGGCCGCCATCGATGCGCGCGATGCGGGGCAGGCCTTGGATGCGGTGGACGCGTGCCTGGTCGCGGGCTGCAAGCCCGGGGTCCTCGTGGATCAGTGGCTGGAGGCGCTGCGCGCCCGCATGGTCGACGCCGTGCGCGCCGGGGGCGGCTACGCCAAGTCCGCCCGTGGGATCGAGATCCTGCTCGGCAAGCGCGCCCACGTACGCGCCGGCGCCGACGGGGCCCTGGTAGCCCAGGTCGCCGCCATCGAGCTGGCGCGCCTGCCGGATGCGCGCGATCTGGATGCGCTCGTCGAGGCCTTGCCGGGCGCCGGAGGGCACCCGCCCCCGGCCCCCGCGCGTGGTCCCGCTGCGGCGCCGCCGCGGGCCGCGCAGGCTCCGAGACCGGCGCCCACGCCGGCCGCGGCTCCCGCCCCCGGTCGTTCCACGGCGGGCAGTCCCGTCGCCGGCGGACC
>JARGNS010000183.1 GCA_029213105.1 Planctomycetota bacterium | reverse complement strand
CTCCACCCGCACGGCGTCGTTCGCGTCCGCCGGCAGGATGGACGCAGCCTTGGTGGTCGGGTCTCCGCGCTCTCCGATCGCGTTGAAGGTGCATTGCTTGATGGAGATCGCGCCCGTGCAGTTCTGCACCCAGACGCCGTGTGCCGGCGGCGAGGCCGCCGCCGATTCCCTCTGCCCCGTGGAGTGGATGTTGAGCCCATCGGGAAGATCCCCGAGGTCGTCGCGGTCCTTCGTCCCATCGAGCGTGATGGCACCCGTGCAGTCACGGGCGAGAACCGCGCTGTCACCGCAGACCCCGAGACCTCCACCGAGAATCTGGAACGTGCCCGTGTTGGCGATCAGCTCGATGCCGTTCGCGACGACTTCGGTCACGGCGGCGGCCGAGACCTTGCCGCCCGTCAGGGCAACGGAATCGAACAGGACATCCGCCGACGAGTCCGTGATGCGCACCAGGACGCGCGATTGCATCGGGCTCGTCGGCGCGCGCGGCTCGGAAATCTGGAGGGTCTCCTCGACTGTGAAGGTGCCCTGCACGGTGTCCAGCACCAGGCCGTGGGAAGCGAACTCCCGGATGGTCACACCGGTGCTGGTCACGTCCAGGGGGCCCGAAGTGTCAGCCACGAGGATGGCCTCTAGGCGTGTCCCTCGGAAGGCGGCTTGGCCCGTGCCGGTGGGCACGACGGTCATGTCCGCATCTGGAAGGGTCGTGTTGCCCGGAGCAATGCGGACCTCGCCCGACACATCGAGGAGCCGCAGGCCGTGTGCTGGGTATTCGTCGGGCGCCCCAGCGGCGGTGAGCGTGAAGTCCGTCGAGCAGTCTTCGAGCCAGACGTCGAGCGTGCCGCCGTCGATGTCGAGGGCGCTGCCGCCCAGGGCCGCGATGGACATGTCGCGGACGGTGAGCGTTCCCACGGCGGTGCCGACGAGGCCCGCGCCGCGGCGGTTCCGAACCGTCAGGCCACGAATCGTGTTGTTTGCGCCGAGGGTGATGGCAGGCACGTTCATGGGGGGGGCCTGCGCATCGCCGAGCAGCGTCGTCTCGCCGGCGGGGACGATGACGACCTCGGCCCCCGATACGGGCGGGTTGCGCAGCGTCAAGCCGGCGCGCTCGCCCAGTAGGGTCATATCGTCGAGTAGGACGAGTCCCGCGTGGTAGCCCACGGCCGTGTCGGCGAAGATGAACAGTGCATCACCAGCCGCGGGGGCGCCCACACCGCCACCGGACTTGGCAGCCTCGAAGTCCGCCACGGTCCGGAAGGGGCTGAGCAGGCGACCGTCACGGGCACTACTCTCCGCCGCCTCGGCATGCAGGAACCAGGTGCGCGTGCCCACATCGTGGCGTACGGTCAGGTCGACCCGCCCGACGGCCGTGGCCACCCCGTCGCTGGCCGTGTAGGTGAACGCATCGGCTCCAGCGAAGCCGGGCGGGGGGTTGTAGGTGAAGGACCCATCCGCTCGCACGACCACCTGGCCACCCGCGGTTGAGGCGGCGTCGAACTCCACGACCGACAGCGTGTCGGCCGGATCCGGATCGGAGTCATTGGCCAGCAGGCCGTCGCCTGAGGGGGCCGAACTTCCGACGTCGAGGCCTACATTCGTCAGTACGTCGAAGCTGTCGTCCATGACCACCGGCGTGGGCTCGAGCGTAAGGCCGCCCGACTGCAGCGGCACGCGCGCACCGCTGGCGAACTCGATCTCCACGCTGACCTCCACCTTGGCGGGCAACATGGCTACCAGCGGCGTGTAGGCCTCGATCGTGCCGTCGGCGATGATCATGCCCATGGCCGTGGCGGTGGGGGAGCCGCTCGGCAGCGCGGCGGGGGCCGTGTAGTGCATGGTGAGCAACGTTGCCGTGCCCACGGGCGTCACGAATCCTGCCCCTTCGAGTGTCCAGAGGATGGGGCGCGAGCCCTGGGCTGAAGTGATGGTCGCGGACGTGACGCTCGGCGGCTCGAACACCAGGTCGGCGGTCGTGGACAGCCCCTCGAAGCCATCGGCCCGGACCACGCCGATGCGGGCAGGGGTCGGTAGTGAGGCGCCGGCAACGGGTGTTTGCACGCGCACGGTCGTGCTGTCGATGACTTCACCCACGGCGGTGATCACGCTGGTCGCGTTCGGGCCGGACGGCCCCCCCCGGAAGGCGTCGGTCGCGGCCACGAACTTCACCGTGACCATGTCGCCGGGCGTGCCGAACGCATCACCCTCCACCTCGATGTCCGTGGGGATGTCCGAGGGCACCGAGAGCGTGCCCGCGCCGGCGACTTCGAGGGCGACGAAGCGGGCGATCGGCACGAAGGAGAGCAGCGCCTTGCCGCCGGGGAGCGTGACGCCGACGAACGTCGTGAACTCGCCCGCAGGGATGGCGGTGGGCGTCATGCCCGTGATCGTGGTCGGACTGGTGATCGTGCCGTCGACGGTAGCCCACTCGGAGGAGCCGCCGTCGAACACCGCGCCGATCACGGATGTGAAGCGGACGGGGACCGTCGTACCGACCGGCCCGAAGCCCGTTCCCGTCAGTACAAACGGGCCCGACGTGAAGGCGCTGAAGGGGCCATCGATCGACTCGATCGTGGCGGTGGCCACGCCGGAGGGGGCACTGAGGCCGCTGTCGGAGCCCCCGCAGCCTGCGGCAAGTACCGCGACGATCGCGAGACAGGTCGTGAGCCGGATCATTTGGCACCTCCAGCGGGACGAGCGGCTGCCCCCGCGGGGGCCGCGCGCTTGCGGCCCTCATCGGGAATCAGGAACCAGCCGGGTGCGAAGGGCTCATTGCCGGGCGAGGCGTATGTCTTGGGCGTCCCCGGCTGGGAGGGCGGTCCCAAGAACGGCGGGGGCTCGGGGGGGACGAGGGGATCCGTCGGGGCCGGATCCTCGCAGTCGGAGTACTTGTCGCAGTCCTGGTCGAACGTCAAGTAGGAAGGCCCCTCGCACGCTTCACTGTGGAAACGGAACGAGGCCCCCTGGGCGA
Organism: Planctomycetota bacterium; assembly: GCA_029213105.1. Taxonomy (GTDB): domain Bacteria; phylum Planctomycetota; class PLA2; order PLA2; family JAEUHO01; genus JAHEIK01. The sequence goes on along the minus strand of JARGNS010000183.1, from coordinate 4,477 downwards.
CGTGGATGTCCTGCGCGTAGATCGCGCCCTCCAGCCTGCTTCCCGGCTCGAGGGCCGCCTTGCCGCCGGGAACCCAGAACGTTCCCAGGGCGTTCGCGCCGGTTTCCACACGCAGGTCCGCATCAGGATTGGGCATCACCCAGCGGACGTCCTTGGTGACGGAGGGAAACGGCGTGATGGACATGACGACGCCCTTGCGGAGCCGTAGCGCCTTGTGGAGGTTGATCTGGATGGGGCCGTGGGCCGGGTCGAGCCGGATCCTGGCGCCTTCGATCACGGTGAGGTGATCGATCTCGTAGGTGCCGGGGCCGAACGTGAGCAGTCCACCGGTCTGGACGGTGACCGTATCGTACTTGCCTGCAACGAGCTGCATGGCGCGCCCCGGCGGTATGAGCACGCGCAGAGGATCTGTCGGCGGCACGGGCGCGGCGACCGAAGCCGGGATCACAACCGTGCGGCGGTCGCGCACGACCTCATCCCCATCGATGAGATAGCCATACATCGTGAGGGTGCCGGTCGGACGGATCTCGATCTCGGGGGCGAAGGCGTAGTCCGCGCCCAGCGTGCCGTCGATCAGCATCTTCCTGCTAGCGTGCATGTCGCCGGCCAGGATGCTGCTGTCGCCCAGCTCGATGTAGATGTCCTCGTTGGAGCCCACGTGGCCGTAGGAACGGCTGGCCTGGTCCAGCTCCAGCGTGTGGTTCGCGTAGAGCACGTATTGGCTGATGTCCGTGAGCTGTGCCGGCCCGAGGTTGATCACGCTGGTGTCCGTGTGCTCGACTGGCGTGCCGTCCGGGATGTAGCAACTCCGCTTCTTGCTGCGTGCGGTGGCTCGCGTGACGTTCTCGAACTCCCAGGGCCCCATGCCCACGAGGTCGCGCGGGGCGGGGCCCGGCCAGACGCGCAGGACGAGGACGACATAGGTCGTCTCGCCGATCCCGGTGCTCGGGTCGATGGCAAGCCGCTGGCCGATGTCGCCATCGAGCGTAATCGGACCGGTGCCGGGCGCCAGCATGCGGATGTCGCTTCGCCCGTCGAAGAGCGGGTTGGGGGTCAACTCGGTGTGATTGCCGCTGTCGAGTCCGCTGCACACCCTGAGGGAGAGGACCTTCCAGTCCACCACGCCGCTATTCGGGTCGGTCTTGCTCTGGCCCAACATCGTCGCAAGGTCGTTCTCGATCTGGACCTCGAACAGGTCGACGTCACCCGCATTGCGCAGCTTGTACGTGTAGGTGATCCTCCGCGAGCCGGCGCCTTCGTTGAAGGCCTCGCTGAGTTCCTGCTTGATCTCGATGATCGGGTCCTCAGGGTCCAGGACCACCGGAATCGTCCGCCGCGGAATGGGGGCGAACATGTCCGACACGTCTTCGGACTGGTTCTGGATGACCGTGCGCGCTGGCGAAGTCGCAGCCATGGCTGCGGCGTCGGGCGTGCAGGCTGCGGCGGGGTTCGGGCCTGCCCCGCTCGTTGCGCGCGCTTTGCTGGGACGCGGGGCGCTGAACTCCTCGAACGCCGGCTTGGGCGTCCATCCCACGAGGCTGAACTCGAATAGCCGGAACTCCAGCCCTACGAGATCCTCCTGCTCGGCAAACGTGCTGATGGTGCTGGCGAGGCGGAAATCCGGCGCGCCCCGGCTGGGGGTGACCGTGTCCGGGTAGTGGACGTACACCTGCTCGTCCGCACGCAAGCTGATGATGGTCCCGCCGCCGGGAGCCCCGGCTCCCACACGGCCGTCACGCAGCACGGGGCCCGTGGTAAGTCGACGGACAACCTCGTAGTCCATGCCCTCGGCCATGACGACGGGGTCGTCCTTGACGTCGAGGTCGATGCGCGGCATCGAGTCCAGGTAGAAGTTCGTGAGCTGATCGATGTAGTACGCCACGGTGAGGTCGCCCAGGTCGAGGACCAGGGGCCCCAGGTCGATGCTCGTGGCGATGCAGTTCTGGCCCGTGGCAGACTTGATGACCGGGTCGAGGAGCGAGATGATGTCGAGCCCGCCAGCGACCACCTTGGGCTTGCGCCCACTGAAGGTGATGCGCCCCGGCGTGTAGCCCGCGGCCAGGGGGTTCTCCTTGACGAGGCTCAGCGAGCTGGCGGTCGCCGTGTTGAAGCACAGGGACATCTCGGGCAGCGTCTGGCGGCACGCGCCCTTCTTGCGCTTGCGCTTCTGGCGAGCGGCATTCAAGTCAAGGCCGCCCGTCGTGCTCACGCAGAGGGAACCGTCTGGCTTCTGACCGATGGAGAAGGGCGTCGCCCCGACAGCGGTTGCCGCCTGGATGAGGGGACCGATGACGGGCGCCGTGAGGAGATTGTCGCCACAGGGGCTGTTGGGGTCTTGGCCGTCGACCTTGCCCGTCACGAGGGATGCAGGGTTGTTGTAGCCCTCCTTGCACATCGTGAAGACCGGGATGTCGAGATCCAGGAAGCTCTTGTTCCCGGGGATCAACGGCACGGACTTGTTCCAGCACTGCGACGGCCAGATGGATCCGAACCCGAAGTCGGGGCCCGGTGGCGTGCAGATTCCTACTTCCAACTCGAGGTCGAAACCACAGGTGTAGGCGCCCACCTCCGTGCTGTAGAAGGCCGGCTCGACCTCCAGAAGCTCCAGGTAGTGGAGCGGGTTCCAGTCCGGCTGGATGAGGATCTTGTTGCCGCGGCTGAAGTAGTTGGTTTTCGGAGAGTAGATCTGGACGTCAACCGGGACGCCGGCCTTGGTGATCGTCGCCATGCCCTCGGTCTGGGTCTTCATGTAGCCACCGACGTTCAAGTTGAGCTTGGGCCCGAGCTTGACGGGGGAGCCACCGAAGAACACCACGGCGTCGATGAAGGAACCGAGCGGGCCGAGGTTGTCGCTCCCGATGGCGGCCTTGACGAGCGACTTGATCACGTCGGCTCCGAGCTCGCGAGCCATGTCGCCCGGGGGCTGGGCCAGCGGCTTCCCGAATTCCCGGCGGCAGCCATCCGCCGTGTTGGCGTCGATGTCCCGGTCCGTCCCGGTGAAGATCAACTGCTCGTAGTCGGTGCGTTGGAACTCGAGCGGGGCCTTCTGGGGGTCCTCCGCGTCTGCCGTTCCTGGCGCGAAGAGCGAGATCAGCAAGAGGACACATGCCGACCACCAGGGGACTCTTGCGAAACGCAGCATGATAGTTCTCCCACTCGATAGTCGAGCCTCACCCGACCCGCGCGTTTGCAGTGCGCGCCCCGTCCTCCCGACCGGCCACGCCACGCGCGGGCGGAAGCCTAGCCCCGCGAGGTCCGGGAGTCAACGGCACTGAAGTCTTGACCGCGCGGGGGGACGTCCGTAGCGTCCGCGGGGATCCTGGGAGTCGAAGGACTGCGCCACATGACTTGGAAGACGGCAACCGTACTCACCTGTGGGGTGCTGCTCGCTACGGCCGGCGGGCTGTGGTGGGCGCTCGGGCGCGCAGAGACCGGCGCCGTCGTGGTCGACTACTTCGTCCTCGATCAGTCCCCCGAGGGCCTGGACGAACTGGCCATGGCAACCGTGCGCGCCGTGAAGGGCAAGGAGCTGCGGGCGCTCGAAAGCGAGCCCGAAGTCACGCGTCAGGCCGCAATCGATCGCATGAAGGCGCAGGCGCTTACCCTCCTGCGCCAAGTCGACTTCCGCATGGAGCTGCACGGTGACGGGCGGTTCGCCAGCATTTCACGCTTGGGGCCCGACGAAGTCCGCACCGACGGCAGGTGGAGTCTCGAGGGTGAGACGTTGACTCTCCATCGGCAGGCCGTGGATGGAGAGCCGATCCCCGGCAAGGCGCCCACGCACGCCCTCTGGAAGGGCGACACCATTCGCATCACCGTCGGTGGAAACACGCTCACCCTGCGACGCGCGCCTTGAGTGCCGCGGTGGGGCTCCGCGCCCCGGTGCCAGTGCAGCTCGAGGGCAGCCCGCTGGGCACGGAGGGGGCTCGGTCGGGCATGGTCCCGCCACGAGCAGGCCAGCCAAGCGGAGCGAGCGTGGGCCGGCTTGGGCCCATGGCCCACCCCCAGTCGTACGGACGGCGTGCAGACCACGCCTCCCCCTCGCCCAGCCTGGGGGAGGCGCTGTGCGCCGCGAGGGTCAGTCCTCGGAGACGACGAAGCTGACCCGCATCGAGACGCGGAACTCGGTCACGGCGTTGTCCGTGACGCGGATCTTCTGCTCGCTGATCCAGGCGCCCTGGATGTTCTTGATCGTCTTGGAGGCGGTCTCGATGCCGCGGCGGACGGCATCTTCGAAGCTCGAAGGCGAAGCGGCTGAGATCTCGATGACTTTGGCGACGGACATGCGGTCCTCCCGGGATGGGTGAGTGAGCACGGCGCGGGCGTGTCCCGCGTCGGGCTGGTCATCCTACGGGACTGCGGCGGTGGGCCGCGGGCCCCCGCCCCGGGGGACGCCCATTCCGTCCGCCTGCAGGGCGGGCCCAGATCAACGACGGCCAGAACGAGCCCACGTCGAGTGGGGCGTGCGCGGCGGGGC
>JARGNS010000182.1:6399-7446 GCA_029213105.1 Planctomycetota bacterium | reverse complement strand
ACGGGGCGATTGTCACGCAGGTCCCGTCACGAGGCCGTCAGAATTCCCCCGTCCCGGGGCTAGCGGATCCGCAGACGGATCTCGCGGCCGCCCTCGTCCAGGGACTGCTGGGCCCCCTCGAGGACGCGTGCCACGCGGACGCCGTCCTCGCCGGGGGCGGCGAAAGGCTTGCCCGTTCGCGCCGACAGCAGGAACGCCCGCAGCTCCTCGCGCAGGGGCTCCCGCTCCGGGATGCTCGGGTAGCTGACGACGGGCGGCTTGGCCGGCCCCCGCGCGGGCGGCGGGATCTTGGCCCGGATGAGCTCGAGCTTCCCGGTGGCCTGCATGTCGTCGAAGATCGCCATCGCACCCGCGCCGACGACGCTGATGCGACGCGTCTTCAGCGGCTCGAGCCAGGAGAGATGGACCTGGCCGAGGACGCCCCCGGGGAAGCGCAGCCCCACGAAGACGACGTCCTCCGCGTGCGGCTGCACGTGCCGCGCGCCCACGGCCTGGACGGCCACGGGCCAGCGCCCGAGCAGGTAGGCCATGACGCTGATGTCATGGGGCAGGAGCCCGGCCAGGGCCCCCTCGTCCGTGCGGACACGCCCCAGGTTCGTGCGGCTGCAGTGGAAGTACCGGATCGGCCCGAAGGAGGCGGCCTCCGTGGCACGCTTCAGGGCGCGCACCACGGGGTGGTGCACGAGCAGGTGCCCGACCCCCAACAGCACGCCGGCGCGCTTGGCGCGTCGGACGAGATCGCGGGAGGTCTCCACGCAGGTGGTCAGCGGCTTCTCCACGAGCACGTGCTTGCCGGCGGCGATGGCCGCCCGGGCGACCTCGTGGTGGGTCGGGCCGGGGCTCGCCACGATCACGGCGTCCAGGCGCGGATCGGCCAGCGCCTCGGCGAGTTCGTCCGTCAGCTGCGCACGCGGGGCCAGCGCGGCGGCGGCTTCGCGACGCGCCGGATCCGGGTCGACGACCCAATCCAGTCGCACGCCCCGCATGGACGCCAGGGTGCGTACGTGGTTGCGGCCCCACTGCCCGGCCCCCGCCACGGCGACATGC
>JARGNS010000182.1:0-6389 GCA_029213105.1 Planctomycetota bacterium | reverse complement strand
CTCGTCCGACTCCGTCGCGGCCTGCTTGGCGTCCGTGATGGCCTTCAACACCTCGGGGGCCTGGTCCGGCGGTGCCGCCCGGTACACCGCCCACGCCTGGGTGTAGGCCGGCGGATCGTCGGCGGTCGTGAGCTCGATCTGCACGGCGCGCATCCAGAGCCCGGCGCGCTGGGCCGCCTCGGAGCGCGCGCTCACGGTACGGCGTGCCTCGGCCTGCAGGGCTCCATGACGCTCGCGCAGGGCCTCGAACATGCCGGGGGCGTGTCCGCTGCGGGCTTCCTGGGCTGCGAGGGCGATCTGCTCGAGCCGGTCCCGATCCCCGCCCGCGGTGACCTCCTGGTTCCACGCGACGTTGTAGCGTCCCTCCGCCAGGGCCTTGTCCACCTGCCCCCGCACGCTGCCGCGCTCGGCATCCGTGAGATTGGGCGCACGGGTGTCGAGGCTGGCCACGCTGGAGCAGCCGACGGCCAGCAGCAGGAGGAGGGGAACCAGGGCATGCAGAGACGGGCGGCAGATTCGGCGCATGCCGGAGGATAGGAGGGGATCGCGCCAAGCGGCAAGGTTCCGGATCCCTCCCCTACCATGGGCGCGATGACGAGCGACCGTGACATGGACCCCGACGCCCCCGCCGCCCCCGTCCGGCAGAAGGGCCTCATCCAGCGCGACCTGATCGACGAGCATGCCCTGTTCGTGGTCAAGCGGCTCCAGCGGGAGGGCCACGAGGCCTACCTGGTCGGCGGCTGCGTCCAGGACCTGCTCGGCGGCCTCGAGCCCAAGGACTTCGACGTCGCGACCGACGCCCGCCCCAACCGGGTCAAGCGCCTGTTTCGCAGCGCGCGCGTGATCGGTCGACGCTTCCGGCTCGTCCACATCCGCTTCCCCGGGGACCTGATCATCGAGACGGCGACGTTTCGAGGCGATCCCACGAAGCAGCCCGAGCCGGACCCGGAGCTGGCCGCCGAACGCGGACGCGGCGGTCGCCGCGGGGACTGGCGCACCTCCGTCGAGAACGTCTTCGGGACGGCGGACGAGGACGCGCGCCGGCGTGACTTCACCGTCAACGCCCTGTTCTACGACCCCGTCGCCGACGAGGTGATCGACTGGGTCGGCGGGCTGGCCGACAGCGACGAGGGCCTGATCCGCAGCATCGGCGAGCCCGCCGTACGGATCGAAGAGGACCCCGTGCGCATGCTGCGCGCCGTGCACTACGCCCAGCGCATGGACTTCGCCATGGAGCCGGCGCTCGAGACGGCCATCGAGCGGGAGGCCGAGCGCCTTGCGGACGCGAGCCAGGCGCGGCTCTACATCGAGCTCGTGAAGATGCTCTCCCGCGGGCGCGGACGCGGCACCTTCCACAAGCTGCACGAGCTCGGCGTACTGCCCGTCTGGCTGCCCGAGCTGACCGAGGCGCTCGACGAGCCGGCGACCTGGCCGGAGGCCGGCGGTGGCACGCACGAGGAGGCAAGCCAGGGCGAGCCGGTGGACATCCCGATCGGGCATGCCACCTGGAACCTGCTCGGTGCGGCCGACAAGTGGGGCCTCGCGGCCCACCGTGCGCCGGAGTCCCTCACGCTCGCCGTGCTCTTCGGTCCGTGGCTGCTGCGCACGTGGCGTGGGCACGGCTTCCACGCCTTCGTCGACCACCTCGAGGCGACCTTCCGTCCGGTGGCCCTGCGCATGAGCATCCCGCGCTGGGCGAGCACGCAGATGCGCGACGTGCTCTGGCTGCTCTCGGACCTCCGCGAGCCGCCGCCGCCGAAGAAGGCCCGCCGCCTGCTGCAGCGGCCCGCGTTCCCCGTCGCCCTGGCGTTCCTCGAGCTCGACCTGATGGCGCGCGACGCCTCCCTGGACACGCTCGAGCACTGGCGCGAGCTGGCCGACGAGGCCGGGCGCGACCTCTCCCTGACCAAGCCCGAGCGTCAACCGCGCCCGCGGCGCGGGGGCCGCGGGCCGCGCGGTGGCGAAGGCGGCAACCGCGAGCCGCGCAGCCGTGGACGCCGCCGGGGGGGCCGTGGGCGCGCACGCCGCGCGAGCGGACCGCCCGCACCGGAAGCCGCCGCCTGGGACGATCCGCCGGACGCGTAATGCCCTGGGGCCGCACCCTCGGCACGCCGGCCGACGGCCGACGGCCGCCTCGTCGGCCCCGGCCCTCAGCAGCAACGTCCCGAGTGGCAACGTCCCGAGCAGCAACGTCCCGAGTGGCAACGTCCCGAGTGGCAACGTCCCGAAGGGCAACGTCCCGAAGGGCAACGTCGCGCCTGCCGAAGCCCTGCACGCGCCCCCGGCACCGCGCTCCTGCGGAGCGGACGCCCGTGGAGGCGCCCGTGCGCTACTTGATGATCCAGAGCGTCACGTTGCGGGCCATGCTGCGCGGGACCGACGAGACGGGCCACTGGGCCGCGATGCGTCCGGTCCCCGCGTAGGGGTGGCCCGGCACGTCCAACTCGATCACACGCACGTTGGAGCCGGCGGCCTGGAGCGTCGAGCGCTCCTTCTCGAGCCGACCGCCCAGCACGGGCACGAGACTGACGTAGCGCTCGTCCGTGCGCGGGGGCAGGTAGACGTCCATGTAGACGAGGTCCGCGGCCTTGGCCATGCCGCCCGCTTCGGGACGCTGGCCGACGACCGCGCCAGCCTGGCCCGTCCCGGTGCGCCGGATGTTCACGATCGGGACCAACCCGGCCTCGAGGGCCGCCCGGATGGCCGCTTGGACCTCCTGGCCCTTGAGCGCCGGCACCTTCTGGGTGGGCGCGCTGTCCCGGGCCGGCAACTCGACACGCGGCCGCGCGGGTGCCCCCGTACGCGTGGGCGGCGGCCGGAGGATCGGCCCCTGGCCGAGCGTCGGCGCGTCTTCGAGCGCGCCGGTGCCATCCGGCACGGAGGGCTTCTCCCCCGGCTCGGTGCGGAGCGGCGCGCTCGGGGCGCCGCCGGTCGGCTCGCGCACGGGGCCCGTCCCGCCGACGACGACGATCTCGACCCAGGAGCGGCGATCGGCGGTGGCTCCGCCCGCAGGCTTCTGGGCCGTCACGCGGCCCACGTCATCGAGGGCACCACCGCTGAAGGTGGTCGTGACCTGGAAGCCCTCGGCACGCAGGGCCGCTTCCGCCTGCTCACGGCTCATGCCGCCAACGTCCGGCACGGCGATGCCGACCGTGGACGGCGAGCGTGCGACGACGAGGATGACCGTCCCGCCGCGGGCGAGGGACTGCCCCGCCTCCGGGCGCTGACTGAGGACCTGGCCGTCGGGGATGTCCGAGGTCTCTTCATGCTGCACGGTGCAGCGCAGCTGGGCCTTGCGCACCATGTTCTCGGCCTGGTCGCGCTTGAGCGCGATCAGGTCCGGCACACGCACGGTCGGCACGTCCGGCTCGGGCTGCCTGGGTTCGGGCTGCGTCGGCTCCGGCTGCGTCGGCTCGGGCTGCGTCGGCTCGGGCTGCGTGGGTTCGGGCTGCGTCGGCTCGGGCTGCGTCGGCTCGGGCTGCGTCGGCTCGGGCTGCGTCGGCTCAGGCTGCGTGGGCTCAGGCTGCGTGGGCTCGGGCTGCGCGGGTGCCTCGTAGCGACCCACCGTCAGGAAGACCTGGTCGCCGGCGCCGATGCGCTCCGGGTTCTCTGCGTTGAACTCGGGGAACTGCGCGATCACCTGACCAGCCTGCGACTCGTCCGCCACGCTCTTGGTCTCGGGCAAGGCCAGCAGGCCCAGCTTCTCGAGGATCTTCTCCGCCGCTTCCAGCGTCATGCCCACGAGCTTGGGCAACGCGATCAAGCCGTCCTCGGGCTGCGTAGGTTCAGGCTGCGTGGGCTCGGGCTGCGTGGGCTCGGGCTGTGTGGGTTCAGGCTGTGTGGGCTCGGGCTGCGCGGGCGCCCGGGCCCCGAAGAGTTGCACCTCGCGCCCGCGATCGAGGAAGGCGCCGCCGGCGGGTGACTGGCGCAGGACCGTGCCGGGCTCGTCGTCCGGACCGGCGTCGACGAACTGGGTCACCGGCTGGAAACCGGTCGCCTTCAGCGCCGCGGCCGCGTTCGCCTCGCTGGTCCCCACGAGGTTGTCGACCTTGACCATGCCGGACTGGGCGGCGCCCAGGACGATCTGTACCTGCTCGCCGGGTTCCAGTCCGTCGCCGGCCGCGGGGATCGTGCGCAGGACGAGGCCGTCCTTGCTGGCGTCCTCGACGTCTTCCATCGTCACGACGTAGCGGTACTCGGCTTTCTGGAGGGCCGCGATCGCCTCGTTCTCGCTCATGCCCGCCACGTCCGGTACGGCCGGGCCGCCGAAGAGCTTCGGGCCGAGCCAGAAGCCACCGCCGATGAGCAGGGCCGCCAGGATGCCGACGATGGCAAGCTTGCCGCCGGCGCCGCCGGTGGCGGCCGCGGCAGGCCCGGCCTCGAGGAGCAGCGAGCGTTCCTCGCGGCTTCCGGAGTCCGGCCCCTCCGTGCACTGGATCGTCACCTTGGCCTCGCCGGCCGTGTCCTCCGTGACCCGCATGGGCACGTGCAGGCGCTCGAGGCCGACGGGCACCTCGTAGGTCCCACCGGGGCCGGTGCCACGCAGGTCCAGGGCCTGGATCGCGCCCTCGGTCTTGACCTCGACCGTGCGGGCCCCGGTTGCGACCGGGAACTCGACCTCGAGCACAAAGAGGGCGTCGCGCGTTCCGGCGAGACGTTCGGGCAGTGTGATCTTCATCGCGACTCCGCAGCAATCCGGACCGTGATCCGCTCGGGCGGACCACGGCTAGATCCTACCCCAGGGGAGGGAGCGAATAGCCTCGGACAGGCCCCGGATCAGCGCGGGTTGAGCAATCCGAGCCACGGCTGCCCCTGGGCGTGGGGTGTGGGGACACCCAACAGATGCCCAATCGTCGGACAGAGGTCCGCCAGGCTGCGCGGCCCCTTGAGCTTGGGACGCCGGGCCAGGCCCGGTCCGTGCAGGATCACGCCGACCTCACGCCCCTTCTTGGTGGCCGGCGCCTCCCCCAACCGCCCGTCGGCGTCGGGCTTCGCGGCCCGGGCGCGACCCGCCGCCACGACGAAGGTCGTCGTGGTGGCCATGGCGGGGTCGGCCGCCACGGCCGCACGCAGTCGGCGCAGGCCCTGATCCCCGGCGGCCAGCACCTTGCGGTAGCTCGCGTACGACGCCTGCCCCTGCTCGGCCTCCCCGAGCAGGATCACGGTCAGGATGGGCCGATGCACGGCCAGCACGGTCAGCGCCGCCCGGATCGCCTGCTCGTCGCGCGGGTTCGGGCCGCGGTTGAGCAGCGCCTTGCGGTCGAGTTCCTTCAGCAGGGCGCGCTCGACGCGCTCCGCGCGCGGCAGCCCGGCGTCGATGGTCTTCGGCAGCCAGATCGAGACCGCGTCCCGACTCACGAGCCGCAGGCGACGCACCTTCTGCCACGCGCCGGGATCCTGGGGCAGCGGGCGGCCGAGCACATCGAGGAAGCTCTCGAGCGGCTGCGCGAACGGTCCTTGCCCATACGTCACCGACGGGCCGAGCACCGCGCCGTACTGCGCGTGGATGGAGTGGGCCAGATGGAGGCGGTCGCCGTCCTCGAAGGACACGAACCACGCCCCCGTCGCCGGCAGGTCGCGTCCGGCCCGCAGGTACTCCGGCAGCGTCGGCCACGCGGGACGCGGCTTGGCGGCCGCATCGATCGGCTCGGATCGTCCCGTCAGGATGCGCGTGGCCGCGTTGTAGGCATCCGGGGCCCCCGACTCGACCTTCGTGACGTACCGCCCCTCCTCGGCCATGGCGGCGAGCGTCGGCATGAGTTCCTCGTCCCGCATGTCGGCCGGCCGTACGCCCCCGCCGAGAATCACGAGCACGACGTGGCTGGGGAACGCCGGTGCGGACTTCCTGGCCTTCGCACCCCCGCGGGCGTGCGTCGACGCCGGCGGCACGCCGGCCACGAGCAGGAGCAGGGCCAGCAGGCCGTGGAGCAGGGTCGTGCGGCGCATCATCGGCAGGCGTACTCCGCCCCCGTGAGCAAGGCCTGGATGATCAACTCGGGCCCGCCCTCGGGATCCATGGCGACCTGCCCGTAGGCCTTGAGTTCGGCGGGGGACGGCGGACGACCGAGGTAGCGCAGGAAGCGATCCTTCAGCCAGCGCGGCAGGTCGTAGATGTCGACGAGCAACGGAATCGGCGCGTGGCCCGAGTCGACCATGATCCGCACGACGGCCGCAAACGCGGCCGTCTCGCCCCCCATCGCATCCACGGCGCGCACCAACGCCGCCATCTCGCGGTCCGTGGGCTTGCGCTCGAGCAGGTCGATGAAGAGGCAGCGCAGGAACGTCACCGTGCCCTTGGGGCGCAGCTTCTTGCGACCGAGGTAGGCGCGGTCGGTCAGCAGCCCCTCCAGGTACTCGCGCCAGGACTTGTGGCTGTCGTCGACGGCGTT
>JARGNS010000181.1 GCA_029213105.1 Planctomycetota bacterium | reverse complement strand
CGCATCGCCAACGCGCTGCGTCGCGTGCTCGCCGCCACGGGTCGCATGAACGCCGGGGCGGGTCTGGACAACCTGCTCCAGGGCATGACGGAAGACACGATCGACATCACCGGCGCCGAGCGCGCCTGCGTGGTTCTCATCGACCCCAACTCCAGCCAGCATCTGCGCGTCGAGAAGGGAAGCAGCTCCGAGCACCTCGGTGTCGAGGTCGAAGACCTCTCCAAGACAGTCATCCAGCGCGTGATCGACTCGCGCGAACCGCTGCTGATGCACGACGTGTTCGACGACCAGGAGCTCATGGGGCGACCGAGCATCACAAGCCTCTCGCTACGAAGCATCTTGTGCGTACCCATGCTCCGCGGCGACACGCTCTTCGGCGTGCTGTACGCCGACAGCGCCTCCGCGGCGGGCTCGTTCGACACGGTCGACCAGGAAGTGCTTTCACTCTTTGCCGAGCAAGCCGCCGCCGGTCTCGAGACACACCGCCTCGTCGCCGACGTACAGAACTCCATGGCCGAGCTCAAGGCGATGCAGGAGCGTCTCGTCCGCGGTGAGCGGCTGCGCACCATGGGCGAGCTGAGCAGCGGCGTCGCGCACGAGTTCAACAACCTGCTCACATCGATTCTCGCCCGCGTGCAGCTGATCGCGCTCGACCCCGTCAGTCCGGAGCTCAAGCGCGACCTGGATCTGATCGAGAAGGCCTGCCTGGATGCCGCCGAGGTCGTCCGGCGCCTGCAGTCGTTCACCCGACGCGAGCGCGAGGGCGACTTCAAGCGCGTCGAGCTGACCGAGATCTGCCACGATGCCGTGGAGTTCCTACGCCCCTTGTGGAGCACGCGTCGGCGACACGGGCGCCCCCCGGTCACGGTGAAGGTGCGCACGGACGAAACCCTGCCCGTCGAAGGCAACGCGACGGAGCTGCGCGAGGTCGTCACGAACCTCCTGAAGAACTCGCTCGACGCCCTCGCCGATGGCGGACACATCGACATCGAGGCGCGTGAGATCGCCGGGGGCGTCATCCTGCGCATGGAAGACGACGGCCCGGGCATTCCGGATGACGTCCAGGCCCGCGTCTTCGATCCATTCTTCACGACGAAGGGCGAGCGAGGCACCGGGCTGGGCCTGTGCTTGAGCCAGCAGATCGTCGAGCGTCACGGCGGCGAGCTGGCTCTGTGGTCGCGCCTCGGAGAAGGCACGCGCTTCACCATCGAGCTGCCGCTCGCAGGGAGCGAACAAGGGGAGGCTGCCGACGGCGCCTCGACTCCGGACCAACACCCGCTCAAGGTCCTTGTCGTCGACGACGACGAGAACGTGCGCGTACCCCTGTGTCGCTTCCTCGAGCGGTCGGGCTACGACCTCGAGTCTGCTGCCGACGGGGAAGAGGGGCTCGCATCTGCCCGCAGCCGTCGGCCGGATGTCGTGATCTCGGACGTCGCGATGCCGGGCATGAACGGCATCGACCTCTGTACGCAGATCCAAAAAGAGATCCCCGACGTCCCCGTCATTCTCATGAGCGGGTGGACATCGGGGACCGATCCGTCGCGGGCGCGACGGGCGGGCGCCACGGCTCTTCTGAAGAAGCCGTTCGCCCTGCAGCAGGTCGAAGCCGCGCTACGTGCGATCGCGGATGAACGCGATCGCGCGCAGACGGTGCGTCGCCTCGGCTAGTTCCACTCCCAATCGGGATCGGTGACCGCGACGATGTCGTCGTTGACGACGACGTAGATCACCGCGCCGTCGGGGCCGACGCCGGCGTTGCCGACAACGAACGAGACATGCGGCGCCTCGAGCACGCCCCCGTCGATGGCGTTGCCATCGATGTCGTAGACGGCATAGGTGCTACCCGGTGCACCGACGAGCGAGAGCTCGCCCATGTCGCCCCACCAGTCGTAGTGCACGCCGCTCGCGCTGGCATCGCTCAGGTCGATGCTGGCGGACGACGCCGTCGCCAGGCAGAGCATGGCCACGGCCACCGCGAGGCCGAGCCAGAGGTTCTTGAACTTCTTCATCGGGGGTCTCCTATGGGCGCCTAGGCACCCGTCCTCCTCAGATGGTCAGAATCGTAGACATTTGTCGAATCCAAACAACACAACATGTCCTTAAAAACCGACGTATTTCAGCCTTACGGATGGCTACGGAAGGGGATTGACTCCCTAACAGTGTTCGATCAACGATCAATGCATGGCGTCACGAAGGCCGATCCTCGTCACCCGATCGATCTCAAACGCGGTCGGCGAGCGCACGAGCGCCCCTGCCGTCATGACAGGCCAGCGGTGGCGAGTTCGAGCCGCAGAGTTCGCGCGGTTGGGGCCACAGGTCGGCCTGAACTTGGCTCGCCGTCGGTCGCGAGGCCGGGCGCTTCCTCGGGTCGTCTCAATTGAGCACTACGAAGTGTGCTCGTGGAGCCGAGTCGGCTTGGCTTCCCTTCTCCTAGAGACAGACCCAAGCCCAACGACTCATGCCGCGCTGGCGGCCCTCACGGATGAATCACTGGCTGAGCCTGAGTCGGGCGCGTGCGCTAACCCTGCAAGCCTCTCAGGGCGATCACGGGCGGACAAGTACGCTGACCTCGCTACACAGCGGGGGCGTGTACCCAGTTGCCTCACGAAGTCAGGAACGTGGGATGCGCTGCTTTCTCTGCCTCCGAAGGGGGACGTCGAGCGACGGGCCTTCATGCGGGCGGTCTATGCGATTTCGACTCATCCAGGAGGGCTGGTGCAGAGTGGCGTAGCTCTCGAAGACATCAGGGCGCTTGCCAGCGCGTTCGCTTCGGGAGAGCCGGTCCCGCGGCAACCACTGAAGTCGATTCTCGCGAGCCTGCCCTCAGCTGGCATCTCAACATGCAAGGCAATCGCTGCGGTGATTCAGCTTCGGGCTACGTTGCGCGCTCCATCGTCCGACTTGAGGAGGGCAACGTCCACGAGCAGGGCGGAAACCTACTGTCGACGTGCGGGACTGAGTCGAGCGACAGGAATGGCGCGCTTCCTCCGACGCGTTACGGCTTCACATCACCTCGCAGGAAGTGGAGTTCGGGCTCGCCTCCGGGCGGCCCGGACGGCCTCGCTGCTCAGGGTCAGCAGGCCCTACTGGCAGCTGCTTCAGCACGAGCTAGTCTCAGCCTATGCGTCTGGCCGGGTGACACGTAAACGTGGGAACGCTTGTCTCTCTATTCTCTCGACGGCGCAGGACTCGAGAGATCGACTTGGCGTTGCAGCACTCGTGTTTGGGAAGTTCGACCGCGTACTGTCCCGGTCTGCGGGGCAGGACCTCCGGGGCGCGAAGAAGTCGGCGCTGTTCAACCGCGCATGGGGCAATGAGCTAAGCGCACGCCTCAAGCGGGTCGCCCGAGGTGATGCCAGGCTCTCTGAGCTCATCACTCGCCTCTCTCTGGGAGCGCTGGCAAGGGGATCCGACCCGGGCCACGCCTTTCGCGGAGGTCCCGGCTCGCCGCTCTTCCGCCTGTCCCTGTTGGGCGAGGTGCCGCCCACAGCTCGGCCGACGGCCAAGGCGGCGTGGGGATCGAAGCTCGACGCCGGCGACTCGATCTGCCTCGCTCTGGTACAGCGACAGCCCGTGAGCGTGACGGATCTGCGGTTCCTGACCCGCCTGCTCGGACAAGACGAACCGTGGGCCTATACCGTCGTCACCTCGATCATCCTCTGCGATGGCCTGCTCGCACGCGGGCTCGTGACGGACGCCGCACGCGCCCTCGGCAAGGCCACCCACGCGTATCGGAAGTTGATGCAGCTCGCACGCAGGCATCGCCCCGGATACACCCCGCCGGAGCTCGAGCAGTACGTCCGGCGTTGCCGCAGCGCCCTCGACGCCTTCGAACCCCCCATTGCCCACGGGCCCAATCCAGTGCGGAAGATCACCGAGGTCTGCCGCAAACTGGAGAAGCCGCGGCGCGTGCACGCGCCGGGGGCAGCGATCGACGCGCTCGACGCCGTGATCACCGCCGGCCAAGCGGCCGACCAGCAAGACCTCGAAGTGCGCGTCGTCGAGCAGATCGCACGCATGCTCGGCAGTCGCGTGCTCTTCCATCACGTACGAGGCCACTACCTCGTGCGCGAATCCCAGCAGGTCCACACCCTCTCCTCGTGGACCATGCTCTCGCTCGCCCGAACCGCGACGCTCCGCTCGCATCGCATCAAGCGGAAGCCGGAGTTCTGGCGTCCCGAGCAACGCCGGCCGCGCGGCATCGTCGTCTTCCCCATTGGTGACGGCGTGGCCGCCATCGCGCGCTCTTCGGTCTTTGACCGACGCGACGTCGCGGCCGTCGATACGATCCTGCGGTTCCTTGCAGACCGTCCTGGCACCGCGCCAACGCACGAGACGCAATCGAAGGTCACACTCACGACCCCCGACCGACCGAACGGCAACCGCCATGGTCTCATCGGCAGCGCTCCGGCCTGGAATCGCGTGCTCGACGACGTGTGGAAGGTGGGCCCCACGACCTGCAGCGTGGTGCTGCGCGGCGAGACGGGGACCGGGAAGGACCTCGTCGCCCGAGCCCTGCACCTGAACTCCAACCGCGCCCGCGGTCCGTTCGTCGCCGTGAACTGCGCAGCCATCCACCCGGAGACGATGCTCGCCGAGCTCTTCGGGCACATTCGTGGCGCGTTCTCCGGCGCCGACCGCAGTCGCGACGGGCTGATCCGGGAAGCGCACCGCGGCACGCTCTTCCTGGACGAAGTAGGCGACATGCCTCATGCCATGCAGGTGGCGCTGCTCAGAACGCTCCAAGACAAGCGCGTCCGACCCGTGGGCAGCTCACGTACGCAACGGGTCGACACCCGCGTCGTGGCAGCCACCAACCTCGACCTGGAAGCCCAGGTTCGCGCTGGGTCGTTCCGCGAGGATCTCTACCATCGCCTCCAGGTCATGGAGATCCAACTGCCGCCGTTGCGTGCGCGACTCGAGGACATCCCGGCCCTCGCCGCGCACCTGCTGGATCGCTGCGGCCACGGAGACCGAAGCCTCACGAGCGAGGCCGCGGCGGCACTCGCGGCCTACGACTGGCCCGGCAACGTACGCGAGCTCGAGAACGTCCTGCAGGCCGCGGCCCTGCTTGGCAGCCAGCCACGACTCGATCGCACCGTGATCGAAGCGGTCCTGCAGACTCGACGACGCTCCAGGAAGGCAAGGCCCGCGGCAACACGCATGCGCCCTCGCCCCGCACGCATCCTCCAGCTCGTGGATCACGAGTGGTGTTCTGCGCCGCACCTGGCCCGTGTGCTCGGCGTCTCGACACGCACCGTCAACCGTGACCTGCACGACCTCATCGACCGCGGCCTCATCGAGGGAGACGGCGCGGCGCGCGCGCCGCTACCGCCGACGGCACGCCACACGTCGCGATTCGTCGTGATCGACGCGCGTCCCCCCCACTCCCCGTAGGCCGCGGCGACCGCGTTGAATCGTGTGGAGTCCCGAGCTCCTTGCAGGGCAAGGGCTTGCGTCGATCTCTCCACGGTCCATGCCCCGGCCGCGCCATGGCACACGGTCTGCCATGGGTCGGGTGGCGCCGGCGCGGGCCCGGATACGCCGTAGCCCGGCTCGCTCAACGACCGGACCGCGTCGCGCGCCTCAACCCACCAAGGGGTGGTCCGGCAACTCCGCGATCTGCCGCTGACGCCGACGATGCATGAAGTAGAAGGCGAACAAGCCGACGAGGGAGATGGCGATGAAGATCGTTCCCGTGAAGTCGCGCCACAGCAGGTGGAACCACGGGTCGGCCTTCTCCTCGACGTCCGTCTTCCAGACGGCGGTCCAGTAGTTGAGCGGCGATCCGGTGCGCGCGAAGACCACCTGGTCGAACTGGGTATCCGGCTTCCGGTTCGGGTCGATGCCCTTGCCATCGGCCAGGTCGGCAAGCAGCTCGCGAAAGACCGCCGGCCCGCGGTCTTGGCGGAAGAAGCGGACGAAGGAACGGCCCTGCTTGTAGGCGAGGGAAGCGCGCGCCGCTTCCCGCGGCCAGTCGGTCGTGATCGCCTCGAAGTCCAGCAGCCATCCGAAGCGCGCGGCGAAGTCGAGCTGGGCACCCGCCTCCACGCTCACACCACCGCCGATCTCCTCGGCGAGGCCTTCCTCGACCCACCGCGGCAACGTCCGCGCGCGCAGGCCCGCACGCCGGCTCCAGGCCAGGTGCACCCACTCATGGCGAAGCGTCGACACCATCGGGTTGAGCGGCGACTGGTCCACGCGATCGGCGCGCAGCACGATCAAGGAGCGATGCCCCTGGCAGACGCCCGCAGCCCAGTCGGGAATCCCCGCCCCCGTCTCCTCACGGATGCGCGCATGCCCGCGCACGACGACGATCTCGGCCGCGCCTCCCGGGAACGGGAAGCCCAGGGCTTCTTCCACCTGAGCGCGCACTTCAGGCAAGACGGCGACGACGCGCTGCCCCACGCGCTCGAGGCCCGCGTCCCAGCGGACACGGTGCCCCGCCGCCGTCGTGGCCTCCCCGGCAAGGGCCGGTACGGCCGCAAGCAGGACGAGGATCAGGCTCGCCAAGAGGAGGGGAATGAGGCGCACGCAGGGCTCCAGGGGGGCGGCATCGTAGACGGGCCAGCAAGGCCACCCGTCCTCGCACTCGATGACGACACCACGCAACACGTTTCACCGGCCGCGTCGCGGGAGATGGACATCCCGACGCCAGCTCGGATCAGGGCGGATAACCGTAAACCACTCAGCAGCAAGTGGTTACAGGCAAGACTGAGCGCCAACCCTACGGCAGGCACGGGCCGTGTGTAGAGAGGGGCTCCTGAATGACGGCGCGCGGGGCGGGACACCCCCGCGTGCAGCCGGAGTTCGCTGAGGGTGACTGAGACCTAGGGAGCGAGGCGGGGCGTAAAAGCCCCGCCTCGTATCTTTTTTGGCCCGGCTCAGGTGCGGACGGTCAGGACGGCGCAGGGCGCCTTCCGGATCACGCGCTCGGTCACGCTGCCGATCAGGAGATGGTCGAGCTTCGAGCGACCGTGGGTACCCATGACGACGAGGTCGGGCGTGAGCTCGCCGATCACCGACAAGATGGCCGTCGCCGGCTTCCCCTCGCGGACCACCGCCTGGATGTCGAGGTCGGCATGGCCCTCGGCCACGCTACGCAGGCGCTCGAGGGACAGCTCCTTGATCTTCTCGATGTCCTTGCGGTGCGGATAGATCCCGAGCGTGCCCTCCATGACGGCGGGCATGTACTCCACGACGTGGAGGAGCGTCAGCGTGCCGCCTGCGGCCAGCACGCTGAGGGCCTTCTCGTAGACGACGGCCGAGTCCTCGGAGAAGTCCACCGGGACGAGGATGTTCTTGAATCCCTGCACGTCAGCTCCGTCCTACCGGTCCGAGGATACCGCGACTACCGCCGCGCGGGGGCGGCCGCGGGCTTGGGCGCGACCAACCGGTCGCCTGCCACCACGCGGCGTGAGTTCAGGAAGTCCTTCACCGCCATCTCGCG
>JARGNS010000180.1 GCA_029213105.1 Planctomycetota bacterium | reverse complement strand
CCGCCCCCCAGCAGACCCTGAGTTGCGGCACCGCCACGCGGAGCGTGGCCGTATGGGCGTGAAGCGCGGGCCGCAGGCCCGCGTAGCCCATGTGTCGCGACCGGCGTAGCCGGGAGCGGCAGTGCCGGTCTTGATCGAGGCGCAGCCTCGATCAGGACAACTCACTTGTCGCCGGTGACCGTGCCGCCGAGCGGGGTCGTGCCGCGCTTGAGGAAGAGCAGGCTGAAGCAGGTGGGGGCCGTGGCGTCTCCGCCCGGCGAGTTCCAGTCGCCCTTCGTGCCCTGCCGGTGCAGCAACTGCATCGCACCCTCGAAGTACCAGTCCTTGCCGCCGACGCGCTTGATGTCATCCAGGACAGCCGCGCGCTCGAGGCTGTAGAGGAAGTACCAGTACCAGTTGTGCGTGGGGTGCTTCGGATTGCGGTCCATCGCCCAGTGCACGTCGAGCCAGGCCCAGCCGCCCCGCAGCATGGCCGCGACCTCCTTCTCGAGCTTGCCGGCAAACTTGCGGCTCTCCATGCCCCGCAGTTCGTGCCGTGCCACGAGCAGCATCGTGATGCCCGCGCAGGTCATGCTCGAGCTCACATGGTCATGACCATCGACGACCGAGTACGCGAAGCCCGCGACCTTCGGCGTCGTCTCGATGCCCATCCGATGGGACGAGGCCTCGTCCGGGATCGCCGTGCCCGGGCGGATCAGGGAGACGGCGCCCTTGGGCCCCTTGCGCTCCTGCACCTCCTTGCAGTGCCGGACCACCCCGAGCCATGTGCGCTCGTCGGTCTTGTAGCCCATGTGCCCGGCGGCCCGCAGGCCCAGGACGGCGTACTGGGTGTTCGAGGTGTCGAAGCGGAGCGCCGAGTTCGACGCGGAGGGATAGCCCCACGAGCCGCCACCCCCGACGGCGTTCTTCTCGAGGCGCTCCGCCACGCGCCGGACCCACGCCATGCGCTTGGGCGGGAGCGCGCGCTTGAACTCGAGGATCGGCGCGCCCGTGAGCAGGCACTTGACCTCGTCCGCCGGCATGTACGCGCGATCGATCGCCATGAGGCAGGTGGCCTGCTCGTACGTGCGCTCCGGATCCTGCGTGAAGATCCAGTCCAGCGGGCGCTTCACGGTCGGGTCCTCCGCCGGGACGCCACAGGCCAGCAGCGTGAAGACCGCCAGCGCCGTCGTGCCGAGGCGGTAGTTCCCGTGGGGCTTCCAGGACCCGTCCTCACGCTGCTGCGACTTCAGGTGGGCGACGCCCTTCTCGATGGCGGCCGTCACCCGCTTCTGGAAGTCCTCCGGCTTGCGGCGCTCGATCGCCTGCAAGCTCAGCTCGTAGGCCTCGTCGAAGTCCAACACCGAGCCGGGCCCGTTCTTCTTCAGGTCCTCGCGCTCGTAGACGATCTCGAGGCGGGAGGAGCGGATGACGCCCTCCTTGAGATCGAACTCGATCGACGTACGCGCCTTGCCGTCGTCGTACCAGTAGCGGTCCTCCCGCCCCGCCTTGCCACGTGACTTGAAGGCGTAGGTGCCCTCGATCTTGACGAGGCGCGCGCCGAACTCGCTGACGCTCACCGAGCCCTTCACCCGGACGGCGCTGGTGTTGCCGCCCTTCCAGTCCAGCTTGATGGACGTCTTCTTGGCGCCGGGGGCGGGAAGGCGGAAGGCGAGGTACTGGAAGAGGTCCCCGTGCAGGGGCGACGCGCAGCTGTACTGGCCCTCGTCCCGGAGGTCGTGGCCGTGGACGGTCACGATCTTGGTGCCCTGCTTCTTCTCGGTGCCCTTGCGCCGCTTGAAGTGCGTCCGCTCGTAGCGCAGGAAGTCCGAGCGAGCCAGCCGCCAGCGAACGGTGTCGTCGGCGTGGGCGGTGCCGAGGCCGAGGAGGGGGAGGGCGAGCAGCGCGAGAAGGAGGCGGCGGGGCATGCCCCGATTGTAGCGACTCCGCAGTTCGACCTCGCCCCCTCCGCCCGTAGGCTGCGGCGACGTGAGCGACTTCCCCGCCTTTACCGCCGATCTGATCACCCGGGCCCGGGCCGCCGGCTGGGAGGTCCTCGACGAGAAGACCATCCCCTACGGCCGCCAGTTCCACCTGGGGCAGCCTGGGGGGGTGAAGGCGGTGCTGAGCTGCTACTACGGCAAGAAGGGCTTCAAGTTCGTCCCCGGCGGCAAGGCCGGCGCCGACCTCGCGGCCACCCTCGGCGGTCAGGCCCCGAGCCGGCCCGGCACGGCCTCGGGCGGCAGCGCCGATCCCTTTGGGCTGGGCGCCCCCCGGCTGGGGGCAGACGAGTCCGGCAAGGGCGACTACTTCGGGCCGTTGGTCACGGCGGCCTACCGCATCGAGGAGGGCGAGGCCGAGAGCCTGCGGGCCCTTCGGGTGACCGACAGCAAGGCGCTGGCCGATGGCACGATCGAGCGCATCGCCGGAAAGCTCGAGGAGACCGGCCGCGGCGAGGTCGAGGTGCTGATGCCGCGCGAGTACAACCCGCGCTACGCCGAGGTGCGCAACATCAACACGCTCCTCTCCCAGATGCATGGGGCCTGCCTGCGGCGACTGCACGAGCGCACCGGACCCGTGGGCGTGGTGATCGTCGATCAGTACACGCCGCGCACCGAGGCCCTGGAGCGTGCCGCGCACCTGCCCCCGGGCTGTCGGCTCGTGACCCGCACGAAGGGGGAGGCCGATCCCGCCGTCGCAGCGGCGAGCATCCTCGCCCGGGCGGCATTCGTGCAGGGCCTGCGTGACCTCAGCCACGAGTTCGGCATGACCCTGCCCCCCGGGGCGGGAAGCCCCGTCCTCAAGGCCGGGCGCTCGTTCCTGCGCACCTTCCCGCGCGAGGCCCTGCTCGAGGTCGCCAAGGTGCACTTCGCGACCTCGGACAAGATCTAGCGCTCCGGGAGGGTCCGGGCGGATGGGACGCCCTGGCCAGGCCAGGGCGCACGGGTAGGCTAGGCGCCGTGCTGCTTCGCCCTCTCCTGCTCCGCGTCCTGCTGCTCGCCCTCGTCATCGTGTCGGGCGTTGCCCGCTCGGCGCATGCCGACGACGAAGCCGACGCGCGCCGCGACTTCCGCGCCGAGATGAAGGACGGGAACTGGAAGGTCCGCCGCGGCGCGTTCGTCATGCTGCTCGACTACGACGGCGCGAAGCCCGCCCAGGAGTGCCTGGCCGCGATCCTGAAGGAGAAGAACCCCGCCGTGCAGCTCGAGGGCATCAAGACCCTCGGGCAGTTCGAGACCCCGGCGGCCCACGCCGCGCTGCTCGCCGAGTTGGCCCGTGCCAAGGGCGAGAAGGCGGCCGTGCTGCTCATGGCGCTTGCCGAGCAGAAGGGCCACAGCGGGGTGGACGAACTGAGCGCCCTGCTGGGCCACAAGGACGCGATGAAGGCCGCGCTCGCGGCGCTGGCGCTCGGTCGCAAGAAGGCGTCCCAGGCCACCGGGGCCCTGGTCCTGGCCCTGGGCCACGAGGATCCGCGCGTCCAGTCTGCGGCCGCGCGTGCGTTCAAGACGTGGGCCTGGTCCGACAAGACCAAGCCGGCGGCGAACTCCGGAAAGCTGCCCGAGCCTGCGATGCCGCCCTGGTTCAAGCTGGAGACCATCCAGTGGGCGCTGATCGATGCGCTCGAGAACGCGGTCGGTGCGCCGCGGGGCGACATGATCGAGGCCCTCGAGTTCATCACGCGCAAGGACTACGGCGACAACTGGGCCGCCTGGGTCGCGCATGCCCGCGGCGAAGAGATCACGAAGAAGATGCTCAAGCAGCGCATCGAGGCGCCGCACTTCGTCGGGGTACCCGTCTGGGGCAAGCGCATCGTGATCGTGATGGACGCCAACGTCCTCACCGACCGCGAGCACCCGTTCAAGGACCGCACGCGGCTGCAGGAACTGTGCGAGAACCCCGGGCGACCCAGCTTGCCGTGGCACAAGATCAAGTCGGTCAAGCACTTCAATGACGCCTGGGTGCGGCGCTTCGTGATGGACCTCCCGCACAAGGGCATGCAGTTCGAGCTCATCCGCTCCGGGCTGAAGCCGAAGTCCGTGTTCGGGCGCCTCAAGCCGGTCAACGGGGGCACGAAGAAGGCGGCGCTCACGGCGGTCGAGGAGGGGGGCGTCGAGAACGGCAATGACGTCCTCGCCGCGATGACCCAGGCCCTGGACATCTCGGGCAAGAAGGACAGCGTGGCCTGGACCAAGGGCCCGGATGTCATCTGCTGCGTCTACTCGAGCGTGCCGTGGCTGGCCGACGAGACGGACGCCGAGGTCGTGGGGGCCGCCATCGGTCTCAAGGCCCGCCGCAGGCTCGTGAAAAGCCACGCCATGGGCGTCCACGAGTTCGCCTACGCCATGATGAAGCTCTTCGCCGAGCAGACCGGTGGGGCCTACCGCGAGCTGATCAAGTAGCACCCGGCGGGGCCCAGGCGGCCCCGGGGCGGCCCTCCTTGGTATCCTGGGGGCCGCTTCCCGAAGGAGCCTGCCATGCTTCGCCCCACGATCTTCGCCGCCCTGCTCGTCTTCCTCGCCTACGGAGGCCTTGCGCCCGCCGTCCAGGCCGAGGAGGCCAAGGATAGGGCCGCGCCCGAGATGGCCACCGACGAGGAGGTCGCGGAAGCGCTCGCCGAGTTCAAGGCGGCCTACAAGGCCAAGGGACTCAAGGGCGACGACCGGGTCATGCAGCGCGATCACGCCATGCGCATGATCAACAAGCTGCACCACCCCGAGGTCGTCAAGGCGCTCGGCAAGGCCAGCAAGAGCAGCGACGAGGACGTGCGCCTCATCGCCGTCATCTACCTCGGCGATCAGGTTCTCCTGCCGCACCTGGCCGCGCAGCACGTGCTCGCCGTCATGAAGAAGAGCAAGAAGGACATCGTCGCCCTGATGACGTGCCTTCAGAGCCTCGGGCACCTGAAGTACGTGGGCGCCGCGCACAACATCCGCGCCATGCTCAAGCACAAGCAGTTCGTCGTGCGCAAGGCCGCGATCTCGGCCGTGGGCGATGTCGGCGACACGCGCATGCTCGGCGACGTGCTGAAGGTCCTCGGCGTCAAGCTCGAGGGCGAGGCCTCCAAGGACACCGACAAGAAGGAGTCCAAGAAGGAGACCACCTCCGAGGGCGCATCCTGGGAGGGGGCCGAGGCCGTCGTGGACCGCGGCGAAGCCGACAACTCCAAGGAGAACGCCGACGCCAAGAAGCAGGCCGAGGCCCAGATCGCCAAGAACAAGGCCGCGGCCATGGCGGCCTCGGGTGGCGGCCGCGGTGCCGGTGGCGTCGGTGGCATGGGCGGCAGCGGCGGCCGTGGCGGCACGGCGCGCAGCACGGAGGAGATGATCCCCACCATCCTTCGCACGCTCAAGAAGCTCACGGGCGAGGAGTTCAAGCGCCCCTCGCAGATCCGCACCTGGGCCAAGGAGCAGAAGGACTGGATCGATTCCGAGAAGAAGCGCCTCGACAAGCTCGAGAAGCGCCAGCGGTCGGCGAAGTAGGTCCGCAGCCTGGTAGTTCGGGCGCCCCCGGGAATGGGGCTGCTCCCGCGGCGTTTTCCCGTTCACCCCCCGAACGGTACAACGTGACCCATGGCCTCGAAGCCCCCCCCCACACGCTCCGTCCTCGGACCGTGGCAGCGCCTCCTCGTCCGGTTGCTCATTCCCGGCGCCCTTGCGCTGACGGCCACCGGCCTCTTTCTCTTCTTCAGCGACGGTGCCGGCTCGGCGTCCTCGCTGTCCCTGATCATCCACATCGCCGGTGGCGCCCTGCTGTTCTTCGTGATGCTCGGGTTCGTCGTGCCGCATGCCCATGCCCAGCGCAAGCGCCGGCCCAGCATCCGCTTCACGGGCTTCCTCCTGACGACGGCCTGCATCGTGCTCATGGGCACGGGCATCTGGCCCCTCTTGGAAGAGGTCGCCGCGCGCCGGACCTGGGCGCGCACGCTGCACGTGGCCGCCGGCGCGGCCATGCTGTTCTTCTACTACGTCCACCGCCGCTCGGGGATCAACCGGCTCTCGCGTCGGCGCTTCGTCCAGGCGCTCATCGCCGTCGTCGTGGTGGGGGGGCTGTTCCTGCTCTACGACCGCGTCGACCCCGAGAAGCAGTTGCGCTACCTCGGTGCGGAGCGCATCGGCATCGAGCACACACTGGCTCGGACACCCGGCAACACCTATGTGGCCGTGGAAGAGGTGGATGACAGCGCCGGCTGCATCGAGTGCCACAAGACCATCACCGAGGAGTGGTCGCGCTCGGCGCACCGCCACGCGTCGATGACCAATCCGTTCTACCGCGCTACGGTCGAGGAAATGCGGCGCCAGGTCGGCCCCGACAACCTCGACAAGACGAAGTTCTGCGCCGGTTGCCACGACCCCGCCCTGCTGTTCACCGGCGAGATGGACAAACCCGACCTCGACTTCGAGGGACGCGCCGCACGGACGGGCTTGTCCTGTGTCGCCTGCCACACCATCCAGCCGGGCGAGGGCACCCGCGGCAATGCCGACTACATGTTCGAGCCGCGTCGGATCTACGCCTGGGAGCGCTCCGACGATCCGAAGCTGCGCGAAGCCCACGCCGTGCTCCTGCGCCTCAAGCCGGAGGCTCACAAGGAGAGCCTGCGGCCTCCGGGCATCGAGACGAGCGAGTACTGTGCGATCTGCCACAAGGCGGAGATCGCCCCCGAGGTCAACGGCTGGCACTTCTTCCGCGCGCAGGATGAGTACGACGCCTGGCATGGCAGCGGCATCTCGATGAACAACGCGCTCAGCTTCTACCACCCGCCCGAAGCCAAGCGCTGCCACGACTGCCACATGCCGCTCGTGCCCGATCCCCAGGATCCCACGGCCGACGCCCGCGGCATGGTGCGGAGCCACCTCTTCGCCGCCGCCAACACGGGCCTGGCCGCCCTGCGCGGCGACAAGGCCATGATCGAGCGCATGCGCGTCTTCTTGCGCACGGCCTGCCGCATCGACATCACGGCGGTCGACGTCACGCCGGCCGACGGGCGTGAGCCTGCCGGCGTCTTCCCCGTCCAGGCCGCGCGACCGCAACTGGCCCCGGGCGATCTCGTCGAGGCCCATGTCGTGCTGCGTACGTTGGGTGTGGGCCACATGTTCCCGGGCGGCACGATCGACTCCAACGAGGTGTGGATCGAGTTCGCCGCCGCGATGGGGGACGACGAGCCGTTCTGGACCTCAGGCGGCATCGACGAGGACTCCGGCCTCGTGGACCCGACGGCGGAGTTCTACCGCGCGTGGGTCGCCGACGAGAACGGCGATCGCGTCATCACGCGGCTGGGCACCCAGGTGCGCACGCGCGTCTACGTGAAGACGATTCCGCCCGGTGCGGCCGACGTCTCGCGCTACCGCTTCCGGATCCCCGAGGGGGCGCCCGGCAAGGCGCTGCGACTGACGGCTCGCCTGCGCTATCGCAAGTTCATGCGGGAGTACGTGGACTTCGTCTTCCCGAAGGACAAGGTGCATGAGTTCCTCCACGACGACGGCAGCG
>JARGNS010000179.1 GCA_029213105.1 Planctomycetota bacterium | reverse complement strand
GGTCTTGCTCAGCCGTGCGTTCCAGCGCCCCGTGTCGGCGACGCCGCCGCCGCCCCAGGTGAGCACCTTGTCCCCCACGCGGAAGCCGGCCTTGCTGCCCGGGCTCTTCTTGTCGACGTGCGCGATGTACACGCCGTCCCCGCGCTGCTCGACGGCCAACCCCGAGTAGGGCCCCACCGCGAAGCCGCCGGCATCGCAGCGTGTGAACTGCGGGCGCTCCTCACACGTCGCCAACTCCATGGCCACCGTGGCCGCCAGGCGGGCGATGCGTTCCTGCCCCCTGTACTCGAGCGTGTTCCAGTCGTCGGACGGACGGTGGTAGTCGGCGTGGAGGCCCGTGAAGAAGAACAACACCGGCAGGTTGACCTCGTAGAAGGAGGCGTGATCGCTCGGCGCCTTGCCGCCGGGCCACTTGGTCATCTCGAAGCGCGCCTTCTTGTTGAGTCGCTCCATCATCTCGGGCCAGACCGGCGAGGTCCCCGTGCCACCCACGAACAAGCGGTTCTTCGTCAGGCGGCCGACCATGTCGAGGTTGAGCATCGCCACGCAGTCCTTGAGCGGCACGACCGGGCTGCGCACGTAGTGCTTGCTGCCGAGTAGCCCCAGCTCCTCCCCCGAGAAGGCCAGGATCAGGATGCGGCGCTTGAGCTCGGCTTGACGCGACTTGAGCCAACCGGCGATCTCCATGAGGGCCGTGGTGCCGGAGGCGTTGTCGTCCGCGCCGTTGTGGATCTCGCCATTCGCATTGGCGAGAGAACCAAAGCGTCCACGCCCCACGTGGTCGTAGTGCGCGCCGATGACAACCGTCTCGAGCGCCGCGACGCCGGCCTCCCCCCCCGTCGTGACCGCACCCCCCGGCTCGATGAGCGCGCAGATGTTCTTCATCTTGCGGATGTCGGGCGCCAGGTCCGCCCCGAGTTGGATGCGCGCGCCGGCGACGAGTTCGCTACGCGGTGCCAGCTTCGCGTCGATGGCGCGCTGCCGCCGAAGGAACGGCAGCCCGATGCGGGTGCCGAGTCGCTTCGCAGCCTTCCACGTCATGTGCAGTACGGGGATCTTGCCCGTCGTGCTCCCGCCCGGCGCCTGGAGATCGTCGTCGGACTTCGAGGTCGACGCGGGATCGTTGACGACGATCAGGGCAAGCGCTCCGGCCGCAGCCGCGGCATCGGCCTTCGCCTTGAACGTCCCGTGCTTCATCATCACGGCCTGGGTCGCGAAGGGGCTCTTCTTCTTGTCCTGCCAGCGGGGGGCCCGGCGCAAGGCGAGGACGATCTTGCCCTTCACATCGAGCCCTGCGAAATCGTCGTAGCCCGTGCCCTGCAGCTGCGGCGCGCTGATGGCGTAGCCGACGAACGCCACGTCGCCCTCGACCTTCCCGGATGCGGAGACGGCGACCGGGGTGAAGTCCACCCCCAGCTTGAAGGTGGTGGTGTTCCCCTTGGCCCCCATCGCCGACAGCATGGAGGTCGGCAGCACCTTGGTGCCCTTGGGGCTCGTGAACGGCTGGAAGTAGGAGCCGTCGGTGCCCGCGGGCTTCAGGCCCAGGCGCGTGAACTCGGCGACGATGTAGTCGGCCGCCTTCTCGCTGCCCGACTCCCCGGCCTCACGGCCCTCCCAGTCATCGTCGGCCAGCACGCGCACATGGGCCTTGAGCTCCTGGCGGGTGATCTCCGGGTTGCCCTCTTCCTCCTTCTCGTCGGCTCGCGCAGGCAGGCCACAAAGGGGCAGCACGCAGAGCAGCAGGACGAGGGCGCGGG
Organism: Planctomycetota bacterium; assembly: GCA_029213105.1. Taxonomy (GTDB): domain Bacteria; phylum Planctomycetota; class PLA2; order PLA2; family JAEUHO01; genus JAHEIK01. The sequence continues at coordinate 5,708 of JARGNS010000179.1, read as the reverse complement.
GGAAGAGGCGGATCACGGCGCCATTCTAGGCACGACGCAAAAATGAAAAACGGGCGAGGCCCGCGTCCGTGCCCCGCCCGTTGTGTCTCTGAAGGCCGGTTGTCCGTGAACTAGAGTCGGCCGATGAAATCAGTCGCTCTACGGAGTCCGCCCTCTGAAGCCACATATACCCATCGATCACCTCCTCTCGTTCGGGGGCGCTGCCCCCTTGGACTTGGACACGCCGCCCGTCGTACGGCGTTGGCAGCCTGTGAACGCGGGTCCCAGCTGCGACATGCCGAGTCTGTCACGACAGGCTTGGTTCTCGAAAATCCAAATCGTCGCGCCGCGGGGAAGTGCCCTGAATCGTCCGCACACGGCACGTGAGGGCGATTCGGCTCCGGGCGTCGCGCCGCGGCGTGACTAGTCGCTGTTGCCGAACGAGTCGGGGTCGTCCCCCATGATCAGCGTCTTGGCGTGCGGCACGACCACGGAGCTGACCGTCTGACGCGTCGTGCCATCGACGGCCCAGATGCTGACGGTGGGCACGTCCCCCGCCCACGTCGTGCGGCCGCGAATCGCGTACGTGTGTCCGGCTTGGGCCTCGAGCGGCAGCAAGACGGAGCGCGTGGCGAGGGTGCGGCCGTTCAGGCGCGCCGCGCGATCGAGATAGACAACGGCGAGGTCATGCTTGCCCGGGAGGACGGTGAAGGTGTTGCTGCGCCCGCCGAGGCATGCGCCGTTCACCCGGACCCTCACCTCGTTGTCGCCGCAAGCGGGGCCCAAGGGCGCGCTGCGCGCCCGGTTGAAGGCGTTCTCCGGGACGATGACCGCGACGTCGCAGCCGGGGCGCGCACTGCCCTTGTAGGCCTGGGTGCTGCCCTGGCAGGCTCCCGCCCCGAAGGCGCAGATCAACAACAGGACGGTCGCGAGTCGGCTCATGGCTCCTCCAACGACCATTCTGTCACAGGAGGCGAGTGGAATCCTGCCCGGGCCGGGGGCTATCCTCGCCGCGCCGCAGGGAGGCCCACCATGTCCACAGCGCACCCCATGGATCGCAGACAGTTCGTCGCCGGTACCGCCGCCCTGGCGGGCGCCGCCGCCCTGGCCCGGCTGGCCGGAGCCGAGGACGAGGCCCCGGCCCCGCTCCGCATCGGCCTCGTCGGCTGCGGGGGGCGCGGGACCGGCGCCGCCGAGAACTGCCTGCGCGCGGCGGAGAACGTCCAGCTCGTCGCCATGGGCGATCTCTTCCCGGATCGCCTGGCCTCCTCGCGCAAGTACCTGGCGGGGCGCAAGCTCGCAGGCTACGCGGTCGAGGACAAGCACTGCTTCACGGGGCTCGACGCCTACAAGCAGGTCCTCGAGACCGACGTGGATCTCGTGCTCTTCTGCACACCGCCCGGCTTCCGCCCCACCCACGTCACGGCCGCCATCGATGCCGGCAAGCATGTCTTCATGGAGAAGCCGGTCGCCGTGGACGCACCGGGCGTGCGCACGATCCTCGCGGCCGGTGAGAAGGCCAAGGCGAAGAACCTCGGCATCCTGTCCGGCACGCAGTACCGCCACCACGAGAAGTTCATCGAGACGATCGACCGCGTGCACGACGGCGCCATCGGGCGCATCGTGGCGGGGCGCGCGTACTACAACGTCGGCGGCGCCTGGCATCGCGGCACCAAGCCCGAATGGACTCCGATGGAGTCGCAGCTGCGCAACTGGTACTACCACTGCTGGCTCTCGGGTGACTTCATCGTCGAACAGCACATCCACACGATCGATGTCTGCAACTGGGTGCTCGGGGGGCCGCCGGTGCGCGCCCTGGCCGTGGGCGGCCGCCTCGGCCGCACCGACCCGAAGTTCGGCAACATCTACGATCACTTCTGCGTGGACTACGAGTACCCGAACGGCGTGCACGTGATGAGCATGTGCCGCCACTTCGAGCGTACCGACTTCCATGTCGGCGCCAACTTCGACGGGACGGAGGGTACGGCCGAGCCCTACCAGGGCGTCATCGCAGGCGGCAAGGACTGGAAGTACGGCGGCAAGGCCACGCTGGGCACCGCGTACGTCCAGGAGCACAAGGACTTCATCGCGAGCATCCGCGCGGGCACGCCGCTCAACGAGGCCGCCTTCGTGGCCGAGAGCACGCTGACGGCCATCATCGGTCGCGAGGCGGCGTACACCGGCAAGGCCATCGCCTTCGCCGACTACATGAAGTCCGACCTGACCCTCGGACCGGAGACGGTCGCCATGGGGCCCGCCGAGGTGCGCCGCGTGCCCATCCCCGGCAAGGCGCGCTAGCCCATGCGCGATCTCCTCCTGCCTCTCGCCGTCGGCCTGGCCATCCTGGCCGGCAGCGTCTTCTGGCATCCCCCGCGCAGCGTGCCGCGTCCCGTCCCGGTGAACTACACGCAGGCCATTGCCGGTACGCCCTTGTCCTTCGAGCTGGTCTGGGTCCCCGGGGCCGACGCCTGGCTCGGCAAGCACGAGGTGACGTGGGCGGAGTACGAGGCCTACTACTTCTCCAAGGACCTCGAGGACGGCACGCAGGCCATCGCCCGCCCCTCGCCCGCCTACCTGCCCCACGACCGCGGCTGGGGCACGGGTCGCATGCCGGCCATCGGCATCAGCCAACACGCCGCAATGCACTACTGCACCTGGCTCTCGCTCAAGACGGGCGTCACCTACCACCTGCCGACCGACGCGCAATGGCAGGCCGCCCTGGGACCGAGCGTGGCGATCGACGACGAGGCGTGGCACGCGGAGAACAGCGGCGGGCGGACGCACCCCGTAGGGGAGAAGGCCGCGAATGCGCTCGGACTGCACGACATGCGCGGCAACGCATGGGAGTACTGCCAGGGCACCCTCGGCGACGAGGAACCGCTGCCGCTCATGCGCGGCGGTTGCTGGAACAGCAGCCCGGCGGACGTGAAGGGGGACCTGCGCGCGCCGTGCCCCAGCGAGGCCTGGAACGACAGCGACCCGCAGCGGCCGCGCGGCATCTGGTGGTTGTCCACCGGCCCCTTTGTCGGCTTCCGCGTGGCGCGTACCCGCGACTAGTCGGTCTTGAGCAACGCGGCGAAGCCCGTGGTCGAGACCGCCGGCCCCTCCCCGTGTGCAACACGCGCCTCGACCCCCACGGTGCCCTCGGCCTGGGCGATGCCCACCGCCGGCGGGACGATGCAGAGCACCGTCGCGAAGACATCGGCGCTGACCGCATCGCGCCCCACGACGACGCTGCGTGCCCCCGTCGTGACGGCGAGCCCGGTCGTGGGATCGAGGATGTGGCCGTGGCGTACGCCATCGATCTCGATGTGCCTGACACCGTCACCCGAGGCGGCCACGGCGCAGTCCGCCAGGAGCAGGCTCCCGCCGCCGGCGAGGGCGACGGTCCAGCCGGCCTTCCCGTCGGGGGCCTTGCCCACGACGATGTCGCCGCCGATGTCCACGAGGCAGCTGGGGAAGCCCTGCATGCCGAGGACGGCCCACGCGGCCTGCGCCGCGTAGCCCTTGCCGAACCCACCGAAGTCGAGCTGCATGCCGGGCACGGTCAGGCGCACGCGCCGGGTGGGCGGGTGCAGCTCGATCTTCTGCCAGCCCACGCGGCTTGCCGCCTCGGCGCGCGCGCCGGCCGACGGCACCTCGCCCTTCTCACGCGCCGCACGCCACAGGTGCGTGTACGCGCCGATCGTGGGATCGAACATGCCTCCGGTACGGCGCGCCAGGTCCAGGGCGAGGCTGAGGGCGTCGTACAGGTCCTTGCTGACGGGCACGGGATCCGTGTGGCCGGCCGCACACAGGCGCATGAGCTCGCTCGCGGGGTCGTAGTCCGAAAGGACCTTCTCGAGGCGCTCGGCCTCGTCGAGCGCGGCCTGGGCTGCGTCGAACGCGGCCTTCGGGTCACGCGAGTACAGTACGACGCGCGCTTGCGTGCCCATCATGGGACGGCTCACCTCGATGAACGGCTCGGTAGGAGCCGGCGGGGCGGGGGCCGGGCGATCGCCGCACGCCGCACAGAACAGGAAGACGAGGAGCAACAGGCAGGGGCGAAGGCGGCGCATGCCCGCATCGTGACAGCCACGGCTCCGGGGGCAAGAGGGAGGTTCACTCGATGGCGAAGCTCGATCGACGCACGCTGCTGGCCGGCGCCGCGGCCGTGGCCGCCGCCGGCGCACTGCCGCGCCTGGCAGGAGCCGAGGAAGACAAGCCGCCGACGGCCATCCGCAAGGCCGTCAAGCTCGGCATGGTGCGCGTACGTGCGCCCCTCCAGGAGCGCTTCCAGCTCCTCAAGGACCTGGGCTTCGACGGGGTCGAGCTCGACAGCCCGTCGAACCTGAAATCCGACGAGGTCCTGCGCGCACGCGACGCGACGGGCCTGCCGATCCATGGCGTCGTGGACTCGGTCCACTGGAAGGAGCGCCTGAGCGATCCGTCGGAGGCCCGGCGCGCCAAGGGTCGCGCGGCGCTGGAGACGGCCCTGCGGGACTGCCACACCTACGGCGGCGATACGGTCCTGCTCGTGCCCGCCGTGGTCGACAAGACGGTCGCATACGACCAGGCGTGGGAGCGCTCCAGCGCGGAGATCCGCAAGGTCCTCCCGCTGGCCGCCGAACTGAAGATCAAGATCGCCATCGAGAACGTCTGGAACCAGTTCCTGCTGAGCCCCCTCGAGGCGGCCCGCTACATCGACCAGTTCGAGAGCCCGTGGATCGGCTGGTACATGGACGTGGGCAACATCGTGAACTACGGCTGGCCGGAGCAGTGGATCCGCATCCTCGGCGCCCGCATCCTCAAGCTCGACGTGAAGGAGTTCAGTCGCAAGAAGCGCGACGCGGAAGGGCTCTGGAAGGGCTTCCAGGTCGGCATCGGTGACGGGGACTGCGACTGGCCGGCCGTGCGGGCCGCGCTCACCGAGATCGGCTACCGCGGCTGGGCCACGGCCGAGGTGGGCGGGGGCGGCCCCGATCGCCTGAAGGACATCAAGGCCCGCATGGACGGCGCGCTCGGCGTTTGAGACGATCCGCGCGATGAAGCCCACCCCCCCGCCGCTGCCGACGACCGACGTCGAAGCCGAGCCCGCCGCGCCGAAGACGAAGCGCTCGCCCTGGAAGATCGTCCTGATCGTGGTGGGCCTTCTCGTGGGGCTGGTCGCGCTGCTGGTCCTGCTCGGCGGGGCCTTCCTCTGGCTGGCGAAGGACTTGCCGGTGGAGGCGCGCGACCGAGAGGTCCTGCTCTCGGCTACGGAGATCGGCGAGTGGATCGAGGGCTTCGAGGTCGATGCGGCGCAGGAGACGTGGTCGAAGGTCAAGCACGTCGACGGCAGCTTCGAGTTGAGCTACACGTACATGGGCGAGGAACTCTCCGTGGACTGCTTCGTCGGCGTCGATCGCTCCGCGACCGATGCGAAGATGAACTACACCATCGAGGTCAAGGGCGAGATCCTCGCCCTCGAGCTGCAGGAGATCGATGTGAAGGCGCGGGCCGCGTCCTTCAGCTGGGGCGATGAGTCGAAGGCCGCCACGCTCCTCCACGAGGACGAGCCCCTCGGCAACTTCTTCGCGTGCCGCCGGGGTACGCGCACCTTCCGCGTGTGGTGGTCCGGCTGCCACTTCGAGGACAGCGCGAAGCTGCGCGAACTCCTCGAGCCGGTGCTGGCGCGCTGGGCGCGCTACCGCCCCTAGCTCTCAGTACCGGGCACGTTGTCTACAGCCTGGCCTTCAGCCGGTCGTAGG
>JARGNS010000178.1 GCA_029213105.1 Planctomycetota bacterium | reverse complement strand
GGCTTCGAGCTCCTCGACCGACATGGCGTCCTCGAGGTCGCGCTTGTTGTACTGGATGACGATGGGCACGTCCTTGACGGTCTTGCCCATCTCCTTGAGGTTGTCCTCGAGGTCAGCCATCGACTCCTGGTTCTCGCGCATCTTCTCGCGACTGGAGTCTGCAACAAACACGATGCCGTCCACGCCCTGCAGGACGAGGCGCCGCGTCGACTTGTAGTAGATCTGCCCCGGGACGGTGTACAGCTGGAACTTCGTGCTGATGCCCGCGATCTGACCGAGGTCAAGAGGCATGTAGTCGAAGTAGAGCGTGCGCTCCCCGGTCGTGGCGATGCTCGTCAGCTCACCGCGGTGATCTGTCGGCGCCTTGGCGTGTACCAGCTCGAGATTCGTGGTCTTGCCCGACATACCCGGGCCGTAGTACACGATCTTGCACTGGATCTCCTTCTGCGCGAAGTTGATCTGAACCATCGTCGATGTGCTCCGTCTTCCGTCTAACCGCTAGTTGAGAGCCAGGTCCGCGGCGCGAATCAGCTTCTGCGCAGCGCTCTGGATCTCGATGCTTCCGGGACCGATCTCGAGCCGCGCGCCCACAAGGACGAGCAGGTACATCGGTCCAGCTTCTGCCATGACGACCTTGCCTTGCTCGGCCGCGACCTCGACGCTCGTGAAGCCGTCGAGACCCGTGGCAAGCAAGCTCGTGCCAACGTCCGTGACCAGCGCAGCGCCGAGCGCTGCGAGGCGCTCCACGTCGACGCCGTCGCGTACTTCTGCAGCGACGAGCATGCCGTCCCTGGCGACGACCAGCGCGCCGCGCGCGCTGATCGCTCCGTTGAGTTCCTGGAGGATCGTCTTCATGCCGCACCTCGACAGACGTTCTCGAGTTCGACCGACAGCCGTTCCCACATGCGCAGCGGGTCTGCGGACTGCGGCCCGCGCACGCCGACCATGACGTTGCCGACGCGACCGACCACGATGTTGCCGAAGGCGCCGCGCAGCGTGCAGCGGCGGAACTTGCCCATGTCGAACTCGCTCGCCTGGGGGAAGACCTTGCGACCGATCGTGCGTACGACCTCGATGAAGCCACCGCGCGCTTCGGTCGACTGGATGAGGGTGCCCTCGGACTCCGCAGGCGCGCCGCCCGAGGTGCCGTGGGTCATGAGCGTGCCGTCGCGTCGCAGGACGACGGCCTCGTCGAGGACGCCCTGGTCGACGAGTCGCTGGATGACGGGCTCGGCGCTCTCTTCGCTGACGATGGCCTTGCCGGAGGCGCGGCGCGAGAGGGGCCAGTCCTCCGGATCGCGGACGAGCTGACCGTCGACCTCGATGCGTTCGAAGAGCCCCTGGAGGCGTTCGTCGGCGTGCGGGTCGGCGATGCTGTCCATCACCTGCAGGGCGGCATCCATCTGCGTGGTGGACGGCGCCATGCTGCGCAGGGCGTCGCGGACCTTGACGAGCGAGCGATCGGCGCCGACGCAGAAGTACAGCTCGGCCAGCAGCACGCGGGGCTGGAGTGCCAGGGCATTCAAGTTCGATGCCTGGACGAGGTGGCCGTGAGCCGAGTGCCCGTGGCGGGCCGAGAGGTCCTCGAGGAAGGTCAAGAGGTCCATCTCGCCGAGTACCAAGTGGGGGGAGTCGCGCTGCGGATGGGCGTCGCAGTACTCCGCGGCCTTGCGGCGTGCCTCGTCCGGAAGCTCGAGCTCGCGGTAGAGCTTGATGAGTTCCTCGTAGGCGAGGGCGTCCCGCGTCGACTGGATGCGTGCTTCGTAGCGCCGCATGGTCTTGTGCGCGCGGGCACGCTTGAGCGAGAGACGCAGGTCAAGCAGGGAGTTGCTCGACGGGAACCGCTCGAGGCCGCGTTCCACGACCTTCGCGGCGTCCTCGAGCTTGCCGGCAGCCATCCGCTTCCGCGCTCGTTCGACGAACGCGGCGACGGTGCCGCCTCCAAACCAGCTTGCGATGCTACCCACGACGTCTCCATTGACTCGACACGGCTGGCGCACTGCGCTCGCCGATCAAGCGCCTATCGACCAGTCCACCCTTGGAAGTGAAGCCCAGCACGGTGACCATCACGCGTCGAATGCGACGAGGCGCCCGTCCACCAGGACGTAGACACCGCGGCCCAACCGGATCGGCGGGCACTGCGCCGAGCCGCCCATGGGGGCGGTCCACAGGGCGGTGTCGGGCGTTGTAAGGCTGACAGCGCGCATGCGGCCATCGGCGGCCGTGCTGTACAGGACGCCCTCGCCACCGCCGAGCCGCTCGACCTTGCTGCCGAGCGCGGAGATCTGCTGCGGGGCCGCGGCGCCCAGGAGGAGCGCGTGGGCCGTGCCATCCGCCCCGATCCACGCCACGCCCTGCGGCCCGGTCCAGGAATCCCGGGCCCGGTCCAGGGTGGCCGCGCCGAGTACGCGGACGCCGCCGTCGGCGTCGATCAGCCGGCAGCCGCGCTCGCCACCGCCGAGGACCACGGCGTGATCGCCGAGGGGCAGGGCCAGGGCGGGGCCGCGGACAGCGGCCACCAGGGGCGTGGCCTCGCCGCTCTTCGGATCGATGCGGAAGGAGCCACCTCGGGCCGTTGCGATGAGGATGCCCAGCGGGCTCGCGCAGGGTGCTTGGGTCGGGGCGGCGCCGAGTTCGACGCGCCAGGCCAGCGTCCCGTCGGCAACGCGGTAGGCGTAGAGCCAACCCAGCTCGTCGACGAGGACGACGTGCCCGTTGAGCATGATGGGGGCGCGCTCGATGCGGCCGACCGCGATCTGCTCCCAGGGGTCGCCCTCGGGAGCGCGCACCGAGAGGGTGCGATGGCCCGTGACTTCCCAATCGAGGCCACCGCGCAGACGACCGGCCATGCGCAGGCCGTCACGCGTCCGGTCCACGCCGCCGAAGCGCGTCGTGGCGCCGTCGCGCGTCGCGACGGCGAGCTTGTCGTGGCCGTGGTTGCCGGCCACCAGCGGCGTGCCGCTGCCGGCCCAGAGGGCATGGAAGCGGTCGGTCTCATCTTGGACGGTCCAACGCGGCCCCGCGTCGAGGGTCGACTCGATGACCGGATCGTAGGAAGCCACCGATGCAGGATCGCGCTGGATGCTCGCGAAGGAGGGGAGCGTCGTGATGGCCGGCGTACGGCCCCCCATGCGCAAACGCACGACGGGTTCGGGAGCGAACGGGCTGTAGCGCAGTACGCAGGGCGTCCGCAGCCCCGTGTCGTCACTTCCCAACCACACGGCCGCACCCTCGGGCTGCGAGGTGATGCGTACCGGGAACTCGAGCTTGCGGGTGAGGTCGGAATCGAGCAACTCGCCGAGGCTCTCCACGCCAACGGCGAAGGCGGCCTTGAGATCCCCGCGCTCGGTCAACTCGCTCATGCGCGTGCGGAACCCCTCGTGGCGCTCGACGTAGGTGTTCACGATATCGAGCCGTCGGGCGGCATCCGCGCGCAGCGGCGGGACGTTGAACGACAGGCTCCAAGCGGTCCGCAGTTGGGCGGCCGCCGGCACGAAGTTCCCCTCCGTGTGGTGGTCGTGCGCACGGACGAGTGCGGTTTGCGCCCGGTCCGCCAATCCGTTGATGGCGTCGGCGGCTTGCTTGGTCGCCCCGGCCGCGCGCTGGCGCAGGCGGTCGAGATCCGCACGGTGATTCTGGGCCTGCCCGGTGGCCTGGGCGTCCTCGATCGCTTGCTGGTAGCCGTCCAGGGCCGGTGCGGCGGCCGCAATGGTCGTCCGGACCTCCTCGCGCATCGCGCTGGCCTCGCCGGCGAGTGCCGGTTCGCGGCTGCCCGCAGCCTCGACCGCCGCGGCGCGCTTGACGAACACGTCGACGAGGGCCAGGGCCCGCTCCTCGGCCATCTCCAGGTTCGAGGTCGCCTGCTGCTGGGCGTCGAGCAGTTCCGTGGAAGAGGTGTCCCGGTAGCCGAACCACGCCACGCCAGCAGCGCTCGCCACGCCGCCCAAGGCGAGCAGGATGAGTGCGATGCGGGCGCGGTGGCCCCGGCGACGGCGTACGCCCTCGAGCTCCATCTTGCGGCGGCGGGCATCGGCGTGTCCGGGATCGAGCTCCAGCGCACGGCGCAGGAGCTGGCGTGCGGGGCCCGTACGGTCGGTGGCGAGCAGGTCTTCGGAGCGGCGATAGAGGGCGTCCGCGGCCTCCTTGCGCGCGCCGCCGGCGGCGTACAGGTCGGCGAGGAGGATGCGGTCCTCGGGCGGCGCGTCGCCAGCCTCGATGAAACCCTGCAGCCGCAGGGCGGCGTCGTTGGGGCGCCCCTGGGTCGTGGCGGCCGTGATCAGCTCGCGCAGCGCCTGGGTGGCGAGCTTGGAGTACTCCTGCAGCCAGGGGCGGCGGCGCAGGTAGAAGTCGCACGTGCGCGCGGCCGTGGGCAGGTCGCCCGAGCGCAGCCGCAGGGCGCGACTGAGGGCCGTGAAGACCGCAGGGGCGTTCTCGTCATCGCTCAGGGCGGCGAAGGTGTCCAGCTCGGCGGCCGCAGCCTCCGCCTGACCCGAGGCCTCGAGGGCGTCGGCGAGACGCAGGCGGACGTCCAGGTCGGCGTCGCCGCGGTCGATGCAGCGCTGGAAGAGCGCCACCGTGGTCGCAGCCTCACCGCGGGCGAGAAGATCCTCGGCGCGGCGCACGAGGTCGTCGGTCGGTACGGCCCGGATGCCGCCGCCCTCGAAGAGAATGGCGGCGATCTGCATCACGCTGTAGGGCGTGGCATGGGTGGCGATGGCAATCTGGCCGAGGCTGCGGCGTCCGTCGATGAGCGGGATCGCTTGCTCGGCGAGTTCGGGCAGGATGTCCTCGTGCTCGGAGAGGTCCACGGCGATGCCCGTGCCTTCGTAGATCTCGCCGGGCCCCGGCACGATCGACGCGATGGTGTTCCAGTGGTCGAGCATGCGCGCGAGATCGAGCAGCATGCTCTCCACGGGCAGCAGGGGCTTGGCGGGGCGGCCGACCTCGCCTTCGGGCGTGATGGCCTTGCCCTCGACGAACTCGAAGCCGGCCACGGCGGTGAGCTGGCACTCGAAGAGCTGCTCGAGGGTGGCCTCGTGGTGCAGGGTGTCGGCCACCGCGTCGTCGAGGAGATTCAGGGTCTTGAGGATCGTGAGGAGGCTGCGCTCCTCGTCCTCCGCCCGCAGGCGCGCGGCCTCGAGGGTTGCGTCGTCGGCCAGATTGCGGAAGCGCGCCATGCGCAGGACCGACGCGGTGACCGCGGTGTCCGTCTCGAAGAAGCCGAGGTTGCCGGCGTCCAGGTAGACGCAGCGGGCCCCCGCCTCGCCTTCGAGGACGAGCGTGCCTTCCTTCTGGTTGAAGGCGAGCATCTGGAGGAGCTCGCACAGGTTGAAGGTTTCGAGGGTGCCCTTGATGCTCACGATCTCACTCCGATCCGCCCGCGTTGCGGGGTCGGGGGAGCGGACGTACACTGGCCGCTCTGGTACCCGACGCCTCCCTATCGGCGCGGTCCGGTGTGGGGATGAAGGGCTGCCTGGGAGTCCGGAACAACCCGTGCCGGGTGCCGGTCGTCAGCCCTCGGAGCCCCATTCCATGCGGTTTCCCAATCCCCTCCGTCCCGTGACCTCGCGGCTTTCCGCGGCGCTGTGGTCGTGGTGCGGCCGCCGTCGGCTCCAGCGCGGGGACCATCGTGGCGCGATTCGGGCCTTCCACCGGGCTCTCGAGCGCCGCCCCCAGGGCTTCCCGGCCCTGATGTCCGTGGCCCAGGCCCACCTCCAGGCTCGGGAGTTCGAGGAGGCCCGGCGCTTCCTCGCCCAGGCCCGCGAGGCCGACCCCACCCGCTACGATCTGCGCGCGGCCGCGATCCTGGCGCGCTGCGGCTACGACCTGGACGGCATCTGCCGTCCCCAGATCCCGGCGCCCCGAACCGCCGCCGTGGCCCAGGCCACCCGCGCGGCGCGCCGCGACGTGACCGCGGCGAACCTGCCGTACGGTGATTGTCAGGATGTGGACGAGTACGCCCGCTTCCGCGCGATGCCCCCGATCACGCCGGCCGAGATCGAGCACACCGATTGGGACTCCATCATCAGCGACCTGCTGGATGAGTGATCACGGAGGACGGGACGGCGCGGCATCGGTAGGCTGAGGGACCAGAGGACGGGACGGCGCGGCATCGGTAGGCTGAGGGACCAGGACGGGACGGCGCGGCGTCGGTAGCGCCCTCGCGTGGAAGCCCACGCCACGGGCTCACCTCCTTGCGGCGCCTCCGCCCTGATTCCCTCAGCCGACTCCCCGCCATGCGCCGGGGAGCCGGGGTCGGGGTGCGGGCAGGGCCCGCGTGGCCGCCCGCCGCCCGCCCGGGCGCCGTGCGGCGCGTCAGCGGCCCGAGGGCACGAGGGGGGCCGCAAGGAGCGGGTTGACCCAAACCGGGCCGCTCGGGCTCCGTTGCCCTAGGGTGCCTGTCCATCGCGGAGTACGCATCGTGAAGATCTTCGAGCCCCACATCCACCTGTACGCGCGCACGACCGACGACTACGAGCGCCTCGCGCTCTGCGGCGTCCGGGCCGTCGTCGAGCCGTCCTTCTGGCTGGGCCAGCCGCGCTCGTCCATCGGCACGTTCGTGGACTACTGGGCCTCGATCCGCGGCTACGAGAACCAGCGCGCCGCGACGTACATGATCGATCAGTACCACACGATCAGCGTCAACCCCCGCGAGGCCAACGACGAGGGCCTGGCCACCGAGGCCCTCGCGGCCATGGTGCCCTTCCTCGATGGCGAGCGCTGCGTGGCCGTGGGGGAGATCGGCTACGACGACATCACCGACGCCGAAGAGCGCATCATGGTCGCCCAGATCGAGATGGCCATCGAGCACGACATGCCGCTGCTCATCCACTCGCCCCACCGCGAGAAGCGCGCCGGGACCCAGCGCAACTTCGACATCCTGCGCGAGATGGGCGTCTCGCCCGACAAGGTCCTCTACGACCACAACACCGAAGAGACCATGGACATCGTGCGCGACTTCGGCTGCTGGGCCGGCATGACCGTCTACCCCGGGACGAAGCTCTCGCCGGCTCGCGCGGCCAACATCCTCGAGACCTACGGCCACGAGCGCTGCATGATCAACAGCAGCGCCGACTGGGGCGTCAGCGACCCCCTCATGGTGCCGAAGACGATCCTCGAGCTGCGCCGCCGCGGCTGGGAGGACGAGCGCATCGAGACCCTCGTCTGGAACAACCCGCGCGACTTCTACGCCCAGTCGGGTCGCCTCCAGGCGCCCACCCTGGACGTCGCCGCCGCCGCGCCCGCCGCCGTCTGATCCCGCGCGGGGCCGAAAAGGCCCCGATGCGAGGCATTCGCGAACCGCCCGCCCTCCGCGCCGTTGGCAAGGCAAGGCCCTCGCTCGTCCGCGGGCCTTTCCGTGTCCGGGAGGTGTTCGCATGCGTGCATTCTGTGGGTCCGTTCTCGTCGCTCTCGTCTTCTGCCTCGGCGCCTCGGGGGTCGCCGCCGACGAGGGCGAAACGCGCCATGCCA
>JARGNS010000177.1 GCA_029213105.1 Planctomycetota bacterium | reverse complement strand
TCCCCGCGGCCAGGTCTTCGGGCTCGAACCGCTCGCGACGCAGCCCTCCCACGGGCTGCTCGCAGCCCCCGCGAGGAAGCGCCTTCGTCGGCCCTCTCGCCTCCGAAGTAGTTCTTCTCGGTCACGTGCCCGGTCTCGTCATCGATGGTGATCTCGAAATCGCAACGGCGATCGCGGACACCCGTACGGACGTGCCAGGCAGCATGGCGGGAGAACAACGGCTTCTTGCGGGTCGCCTGAACGGGCTCGAACCAACGCCACCCCTCCCACTCAGCGGAGAGTCGGGCGGCCGCAATGGCTTCATCCCTTGTCATTGGAAACCTCAGTTTCCAGCGTAGCCCCGGCAACCCCCGCCTGTCGAGCCCCAGGCCCACGTGGGCGCCAGAGCCCCGTTGGTTGGGTCCCTGGCGTGCGCGGGCCGTGCCCGTGCGCGCCCTGCGCAGGCCCTGGAAGGCCCTGGAGGGCCTCTGAGGGGGGCGCGGAGGCGCCGGGCCGTGGTGGGCTTGTTCGGCCCTGGAGCGTCTTGGGGGACCACCATGCTCACCGGGTCGACTCCCGAGTCACGCCGGCGCGGCGGCGCTTGCGCGCTGCGCTTCCGCGTGCTCGGGGCCTTGTACGTGCTCCTGCGACCGCCCGGCGAAGTCCTGCGCGCACCAGCCGGAGGCGGCGCGGTTACAAGTCCAGGCGTGCGTCGAAGAGCAGGTGCGGGTCGAGGCGCGGCAAGGTGAGCATGAGCGTCGAGAACGTGCGTGGCACGGTGATCGGCTTGCGCGCCTCGCCGTTCACCACGACGGTCACCGGTTTGGTCGGATCGACCAGCGGGGTGCCCAGCAGGATCGAGAGTCCCTCGAGATCATCGCTGCCCTCGAGCGTCGTCACCTCGATGCGGTTGCCGTCCTTCGCCTCGAACTGGAGGATCGTCTCCATCTCGGCGTACGGCCAATAGGCCCAGTAGAAGTGGCGTTTCCACGACAGCGTGGGCTGCCACAGGAACTTCTTCGGACGCGGCACGCGGTCGTGGCTTGCGATCCACTTCTGCGACGGACCGTAGCCTTCCTTGGGAGCCGCGTGGCCGCGTCCGTCGACCCGGTCGTAGCGGTAGTTGAAGCCCCGGGGGTGCTCCGCCTTGAGTTCCTTCAACAGCCTCGCTGCGAGGTCGTTGCTCTCGGGCGGTACGTTCTTGTCGTCGCCGCTCTGGAAGAAGTGCAGCGGCACGTTGAAGAGGTTCGGCAGGACGCCGGGCTCGACCATCGACGCCTCGCTCTGCCCTTGCATGGTCACGCAGCTGGGCGCGCCCGCATAGGGGGCGAGGCCCGCAAACACGTCGGCGTGCCGTGAGCCGATCGTCCACGTGCCGTACCCGCCCATGCTGTGGCCCGTGATGTAGATGCGGTTCGGGTCGAGCTTCCACGTGCGCTTCGCGGCCTGGATCAGCTCGAGGACGAACTCCTCCGTGCCGGCGTCCGTCCAGCCCCGCTCGGTCTTCTTCAGGACCTCGGGGAAGATCCACCCGAACCCGCCGCCGCCCATCGCACTGGCCGCGCTTCCTGCGTCCCCCGAACCGACCCCGCCGCCGTGCAACCCCAACCAGAGTCCCTTCTTGGGACTGCCCGAGACGATGTAGCGGCCGCGGCCCTTCTCGAAGAACCAGTTGTTGCCCTTCTTCTGCAGCTTGGGGCCGTGCTTCAGGGCGATCTTCAGCAGGGTCTTGCGGAGCTTGGGTAGGTCCTTCGGGTCCAGGTGGGCGAACTCGCGGTCCCACTGCTTGCGCAGGGCCCGACGGGCCGTCACTTCGGCGTCCAGGTAGCCCTCGACCAGCTTCACGAGGGCCTTGCCCTTGGGCAGGTCCTTCCCGCGCAGGAAGGCTACATCCTCGGCGGCGGCGGGGGCCGCCGGCAGCAGGAAGAGCAGGGGGACGAGGAGGAGGGAGGCGGCTCTCACGCCGGCAGTCTACGATGACCCCATGGCGCTGACCGACCACGATGAACGTCTCCTTCGGAGGGCTATCGCCCTGGCCCGCAAGGCCCGCTTCGATGTCGAACCGAACCCCGCCGTGGGCTGCGTGCTCGACCGGGGCGAGGACGGGGTCGTGGGGGAAGGCTGGACGGCCCCCTGGGGAGGGCCGCACGCCGAGGCCGTGGCCCTGGCCGTGGCGGGCGAGCGCGCCCGCGGCGCGACAGCCTACGTCTCGCTCGGGCCGTGCGGCGTGCATGCGAAGACGCCTCCGTGTGCCGACGCCCTCGTGTCCGCGGGGGTGCGCCGCGTGGTCGTTGGCGTGGGGGACCCGAGTCCGGCCGAGGCCGGCGCCGGGCTTGCCCGCCTGCGCGAAGCGAGCATCCAGGTCGATCTGGCCGAGGGCACGCTGCAGCGCGAGGCCGACGAGGGCCTGGAGCGCTTTCGCAGGACCCTGGGGCGCCGTCGGCCGTGGGTGGTCCTGAAATGGGCCATGTCGTTGGACGGACGCATCGCCGCGGCCCGCGGATCCGGTGGTGCGATCAGCGGGCGTCGTGCCCAGCGACTCCTGCATACCTGGCGTGCGCACAGCGACGCCGTGGCGGTCGGGATCGACACGGCGTTGATCGACGATCCGCAGCTCACCTGCCGGCTCGCGGACGGGCCGCCCCACGGTCGCCCGCAGCCGCGGCGGGTCGTGTTCGACTCGAGCCTGCGACTGCCGGCGAGCTCGGCGATGGTGCGCTCCGCCGCCGAGGTCCAGGTGTTGGTCGTCTGCGGGGAGGATGCGGATCACGCGCGCCGTACGGCACTCGAGTCGAGCGATGTCGCCGTGCTTCCGGTTCCGGTCGTCGATGGTCGGGTCGATCTGGGCGCTGCGCTCGAGGCGCTCTACGTCCACGGCGTCCGGCGCCTGCTGGTCGAGGGGGGAGCCAAGATCCACGGGGCCTTCCTGAAGGCCGGCCTGGCCGATCAGGTCAGTGCGTTCGTGGCGCCACGCATCCTGGGAGGCAAGGACGCCGTCCCTGCAGTGGAGGGCTCGGGCATCGACACCGCGGAGGCCATGCAAGACCTCGAGGAGGTCATGTGGCGCCGGCTCGGGGACGATCTGCTCATGCAGGGCTACGTGCCCGCGTGAGCGCACCGGTGGTCATCGCGCTCGAGCGCTACCAGGACGCCCTGCCCGCCGTGCGCGTCGACGTGGCCGGTACCCAGCGACTCTTCCTGTTCGACACCGGGGCGGGCATCACGTGCGTGGCCCCGGCGCTGGCGGCGGAGCTCGAGGCGGAGCCGTACGGCAAGCTCGTGGGCCTGCGCATGAATGGCGAGTCGCTGGAACTGCAGCGCGTCGACGCCGTCGCCCTAGCCGTTGGGGGCATCCCGCTGGTGCCGCCCATGGTGGGGGTGCTGGATCTCGCCGCGCTCCTGCCCGAGGGCTGGCCGCCCGTGGATGGCGTGTTGGCGCTGGATGCATTCGTGCATCGGCCGCTCACGCTCGATCTCGCCGCGCGGACGCTCGTCCTCGAGAGCGAGAGCAGCGCGCGGGAACGAGCGCGCGCCGGCGACGAGGTGGAGATCCGTGTGAGCCGTCCGGTGCAGGGCCACGCCCGTGAGGTGTTCGTCGCCGCGCGGCTGGACGGACGCACGTGGTGGCTGGAGCTGGACACGGGCAACGCCGCACCGGTCCTGCTCGCGGTGCACACGGGCGTCGAAGATGACGGCGAGATCACGCTCGAACTCGGCGGGGCACCGTGGACGGGGGCCTTCTACCTCCAGGAGATGATCCTGGACGGCAACCTCGGCCAGACCTTCTGCGCGGGCCGCGCGATCACGCTGGACCTCGCCCACGAGCGCATGTTCGTTGCGCCTTCGTCAGCGCCGACCACCTAGGCACGCGTGTCCCCAGGCGGCGGGCCCTGCCCACCGCTAGAAGTGGAAGTTGAGGGCCAGGTACGGCCCCCAGAGGGCCGCGTCCCACTCGAAGCGGTTCGTCCCCGAGCCATCGGTGTAGTCCATCTGCGTGATCTTGAAGCCGAGTTCGAACGAGGCCAGCTGCCACGGGCGGTACTGCACACCAGCGCGCAGGTTCCACGAGAAGTCCGAGCCCACGCCGAAGCCGCCGATGTCACCCTGCAGGTCGAAGCCCCAGCCGTTGCCAAGTTCCCAGGTGGCCTTGCCGCCGATGATCGGGTCGACCCAGCTCTTGACCTGACGCGCGCCGGCGGCGACAGCCGCGGCACCGGCCAGCGGGTCGATCGTCAGCTGCGTGCTGAAGTAGCGGGCGCCGACGTAGACCTCGTAGGCCGCGAAGCCGGGGCAGCGGGGATTGCAGCCGACCTCGAGCGGGCAGCGCTTCAGGCAGTACGAGACGTAGGCCTCGAGCATGTCGAGACCGATACCACCCGTGCGGGTCGTGCCCGTCTCCTCGATGTCGAGCGTGTCTTCGAAGCGCACCGTCAGCCCGCCGAGGGTGAAGCCCCACTTGCCGCGGTAGGCCGAGATCCGGCCCTGGAAGATCGATTCGAGCTTGTCGAGGTTCTCGATGATGTCCATGGGCTTGACCTTGACGTCGGCCTTGCGACCGCGCACGGTCATGTCGCCGTCGATGCCCGGGATCCATGCGAGCAGCGAGACCTCGCCGTGCCACGTGCACGGATTGCCGCACGGGTAGTCGTAGGGAAGGCAGCAGGGATCGCAGACCGGCGCGCCGCAGGGGGCGGGCTGGGCTTGGCTTGCGATCTCGGCCCAGCGAGGTGCTTCGTAGCGAGCGAGACGCTCGGCGGAGGGTACCGCGTCGGCGGCCTGGACGGCGCGGCGCAGGTCGCTGCGATTCTCGGCGAGTGCCGGCGAGGCCGTAGCGAGGAGTGCGACACCGCAAGCTGCCAGAACGAGGAACGATGCCTTCATGACCAGACCCTCCGGAGCCCACCTGGGCCACGGGGCATCCTACCCAGATCGGGTGACGGGAGCATCCCCCGGCCCAGGGGGGGATCAGGGGCCGGAGACGCGGCCGCGGGCGTTTGTCACGTCCGAGAGACGGTAGCGGATGCGGTTGGTCATGAGGTAGTCCCGCAACTCGACCAGGTCGGGGTGGACGGGGTCGATGTAGGAGGCCTTGGCGGCCCAGCGCTCGGCGTGCTTCCACGCCGTGGCTTCCTTCTCGTACTCCGCCATGGCGAGGCGCAGGTCGAACTGGGCCTTGTCGAGCTTGGTCAGCTGGGCCAGGACCTCGATGCGTGCGTCGTGACCACGGGGCAGGATGCGGCGCAGGCGGCCCAGGTTGATGCGCGCCTCCTGGAACATCTCGTCGACATTCGCGGCGATCTTGCGCGCCTTCGAGAGGCTGCCGCGGTCGCGCAGCTTCTGCCACTCGGGCAGCTTGGTCTCGGCGTTCTTGACGAGGTCGAGGGCCTTCGTCTTGCGCCGGAGGATCTCCTTCTCGCGCTTGGCCTGGACGACGACACGTTCGATCTCGGCCTGCTCCCGCAGCGCCTCCTTGTCGAGCGTCTGGACGCGCTTGACCAGCGAGCCGACAAGCTTGTTGATGTGGCCCGCATTCGGGGCCGTCGCGAAGTGCAGCTTCAACTTGCGCGCGATGGCCATGGCGCCTTCGAGGTCACCCGACTCGGCCAGGCGCTGCGCGTAGCGCACGCCGTTGCGTACGGCTTCGTGCTCGGCGTTGGCGACCGCCTTGTCGAACGCGCGTTGCTTGATGGCGTTCAGTGCGAGGGCCTTCTCGTACTCCTCGCGTGCTTCGACGAAGAGCCCGAGGTCGACGGCGAGCTCGGCCAACCGCAGTCGCGCGGGGCCGTCGGCGGCCGGGGCGAGCGCGCGCTTGGCGCGGTAGTAGCCGGTGGGGGCCAGGCGTGCCCACGGGATGCGCCGCACCTGCTCCTTGCCGGTGCGAACGACGACTTCACGCTCGTCGCCTTCTTCCACCACCCCGGTGAGGCTCTTGCCGTTGGTCAGGGGCAGGACGACGGGCCGGGCATCGCCGGCCCAGGCCACCGGGGTGGTCAGCAGCAAGGCTGCGAGGAGGAGGCACGAGACGGATCGGATGGACATGCGCATGGGCTCTCCGGCCGGACATAGCCTAGGAACGTCCGGCGGTAGGGCTCGCCACCGCTTTCCGCGCGGAGGCCCTATTTGTGGACGGTTCGCCCCATGGCGCCTTCCGCGGGGCGCTGGAGCCCTGTCTGGGGGGGCTGCCCGGGGGGGGCTGCCCGTCGCGGGACCCGCCCCCTGCGCCAGGGGTCAGCGGCCGTCCGGGGTCCCGAAGGCGTCGCCCGGGCGTCCGCGGCCGGCCGCACCCCGGGGAACGGGCGCCGCGCCCCGACGCGAGGGGGCGCCCTGGTAGCGGTCGAGCAGTTCGACGGCCTTCATGCGCTGCGAGCGGTGCAGGGCCGGGTCCGTGATCTTGAGGTACTCCTCGAGATCGTTGACGGCCTGGTTGTACTGCTGGAGGGCGGCCAGGGACTGGGCGCGCTCGAGGTAGGCAGCCGGCACGGCCTGATCGATCTTGATGACGTCGCTGTACTCGTTCGCGGCCTTGCCGAACTCGTTGCGGCGCATGTAGACCGAGCCGAGCATGAGGTGCATCTTCTTCTCCTTCTCGCGCGCACCCTGGATCTTGCTCATGTAGAAGTTGCGCTGCTGCGTCGTGACGCGGCCTTCGACGGCCTCCGCGTACATGTCGAGCTGCTGCTTCCACTGGTGCTGGCTGCGCTTGGAGAGTTCGAGATACTGCTTCGAGAAGTCGATGCCGAGGTCGTCGTTGCCAAGCTGGAGGTTGGCCTTGCCCAGGCTGGCCAGGGCGTAGGGGTTGCCCGGCGAGGCGACGAGGACTTCCTGGAACAGCGGGATGGCCTTGTGCAGGAGCTCGTTGCGCTTGGAGATCTGGATCTCGACGGTGCCGGAGTACTTGCGCTCGCCGGCCGTCGGGTCGTGCCCCATCGAGTACTGCAGGTCACGGATGTCACGGTCGTAGAGATCGGCGAGCTCGAGGTAGACGAGCGCCAGGTCGGTCTGCACTTCGTAGCGGCGGTTGCCCTGGCCGTCGGGCGGCGCGCTCCTTGCGGCTGAGTCCGGCGTTGCCGGCCGCATCCATGTAGAGCGACTTGCCGAGGCCGCGCTTGGCCTTCTTGTGGTTCGGCTCCTCGCCGAGGACGCGGCGGAACTGCAGCGCGGCGAGGTCGTAGCGCTGGCCGTCGTAGTACGTCACCGCCGCGGTTTCGTAGTACTCGGCGCGCGCGACCTTGTCCTCGGCCTGCTCGGCCTGGTCCGTACCCGGTACGGACGAGCAGGCGGCGAGGAACACGCAGCCGAGCAGCAGGAGGAACGAGGGGAGCTTCAGGGTCGAAGGCATGGCAGGTCTCCGGGGTGGGGCGCAGGCGCCCCGACCGACGCTGCAGTGTGCCGGCCCGGGGTCATCGGTCCGTCATACGTTCGGGACGTGCAACCCCTTGGCTGGAAGCTACTTAGGGACGATCAGCGGACCCGCTGGCGAGCAGGCGGGCTCGGCGCGCCGGGTCGAGGCGCAGGCTGAGGGT
>JARGNS010000176.1 GCA_029213105.1 Planctomycetota bacterium | reverse complement strand
TGACCGGCTTGGCGGCCGGCGGCTTGATGGGCTTCGCGGCGGCGGGCTTGATCGGCTTCGCCGCCGGGGGCTTCGCCGGACGGGCCTTGCGGGGGCGGTCGCCGGAGCCATCGCCGCTGCTGCGCCTACGGGGTGCCTTGGCCATCCTGTCGTCTCCTCGACCGCGTGGTGGGCCGGGGAGTATACGCCAGCGCGCTTCCGGGGCCGCCTGCCCGCCTAGGGGAGCCAGCCGCTGAAGCCGAGGAGGAGGGTCACCGCCGCGGCCAAGGCACCCGCGGCGACGTCATCCATCAAGACGCCGACGGCGCCGGGGAGGCGCTCGGCCTTGCCGACGATGCTCACCTTGGTCATGTCGAACACCCGGAACGCCACGAAGGCGATCAGGGCGTGGCGCCAGTCCCCGAACCAGGGCAGGGTGCCCAAGCTGGCGAGGGCCTGGCCGGCCACCTCGTCGCTGACGACCCAGCCGGGGTCCCCGTGCTTGCCCTCGCCACCCTCGGGGCCGAGGTGGCCGGCGAAGGCCAGCGTGGCCCAGGTGCCGAAGACCAGGCACGCAATCGTGAGGCCGACGTAGGCCACGAGGCCCGTGGGGGCGAAGAAGAGCAGGGCGGCGGTGCCCAGCGAGCCCACGGTGCCCGGCATGATCGGCGAGAGGCCCAGGCCGAACGCCGAGAGGCAGAGCACGGCCAGCGGACCGGCGCGCCGGCTGCGCTCGGCCGCGGGCGCCTCAGTCGGATGCACGCAGCACGTCCCGCGCACGCAGCGCGTAGATGACGCCGGACGCCACGGTGAGGATCAGGGCCACCCAGACGAGCACGTGGGTGAGGTTCCAGGTGCCCGCGGGCCCCGGCAGCCACGCGAGGAACGGCCACTCCGTCTTGACGAAGGCCACGTCCGTACCGCACAGGAAGAGCGCGCCGATGGCGCAGCACTGGGCGGCCATCTTGTACT
Organism: Planctomycetota bacterium; assembly: GCA_029213105.1. Classification (GTDB taxonomy): domain Bacteria; phylum Planctomycetota; class PLA2; order PLA2; family JAEUHO01; genus JAHEIK01. Next base: position 6,592 of record JARGNS010000176.1, on the reverse strand, counting down.
TGCCCCACCAGATCGCCTGGAAGTTGACGCCCGCGCCTTCGATCTGACCGCGGATGGCCGTGACGAGGATCTCGCGCGAGAAGATCAGCGCGACGGCCCAGGCCGGCAGCCACGGACGCGTGTGCGGTGCCGTCAGCAAGACGATGAGCGTGCCGATCGTGAGCATCTTGTCGACGAGGGGGTCGGCGATGCGGCCGAAGACGCTGACATCGTCGAGGCTGCGAGCAAGGGCGCCGTCGAGCACATCGGTGATCGCCGCGACGGCGAACAGGCCGAAGCACCAGTACCACAGGGTGTCCGCCGGATGCTCGGCGGCGTAGGTGATGAGTCCCCACAGCCCCAGCGTCAGGACGGCACGCGCGACGGTGATGCGATTGGCCCAGCCCATGGTGGTGCTACGCGTCCGCCACGGGGACGGCGTCGAGGTCGTAGCCCTCCGCGCCGGTGATGCGCGCGCGCACCACCGCACCGGGGCGGGCATTCTTCACGCCCTTGAGCCGTACGATGCCGTCCACGTCGGGGGCGTCGTGCTCCGTGCGCCCCTCGGCGTAGCTGGTCATGGGCACGAACTCCTCGATGAGGACGTCGACCTCGCTGCCGATGCGGGCTTCGTTGTACTTCCAGTGGACGGCCTGCTGGGCCTCCATGATCTCGGCCCGACGCTCCGCGGCCAGCGCGGCGGGCACCTGGTCGGCCATGTCGAAGGAGGGCGTGCCTTCCTCGGGGCTGTACGTGAACACGCCCAGGCGGTCGAACCAGCCGTCCTGGACGAACTCCACCAGCTCACGGTGGTCCGCGTCCGTCTCGCCGGGGAAGCCCGAGATCAACGTCGTGCGGATCGCCGCCGTCGGCATGATGCGCCGGATCGACTCCAGCAGCGCGCGCTGGCGCTTGCCGTTGATGCCGCGCCGCATGGCGCGCAGCATCGAGTCGCTGACGTGCTGCAGCGGCATGTCGATGTACTTGGCGATGCGCGGGTTCGAGGCCATCTCCTCGAGCAGGTCGTCGCGCAGGATCGACGGGTAGAGGTAGAGCACGCGCCACCAGGCGGGACCGTCGATCTTGGTGAGTTCCTGCAGGAGCTCCTTCAGCCGCGGCTTGCCGTAGATGTCGCGGCCGTACGCCGTCGTGTCCTGCGAGACCAGGTTGATCTCGCCGACACCGAGTGCCGCGAGTCGACGGGCATCTTCGACGTTCTCTTCGATCGTGCGGCTGGCGAGACGCCCGCGGATGCCGGGGATCGCGCAGAACGTGCACTTCTGATCGCAGCCTTCACTGACCTTCAGGTAGGCGAAGGCCTTCGGCGTCAGCAGCACGCGCTCCGGCGGCAGCTCGCGTACCTGCGGCAGTCCCATCAGGTCGCGGGCGGCCTCGGCCACGGCCGGGTAGTCGGCGAAGGAGAGCCAGCGATCGACCTCGGGGATGTCGCGCTCCAGGTCGGGGCGGTAGCGCTCCACGAGGCAGCCCGCCACCATCAGTCCGCGCAGCCGTCCGAACTCCTTGTGGTTCGCGACCTTGAGGATCGACTCGACCGACTCCTCCTTGGCGGGATCGATGAACCCGCAGGTGTTGACGAGCGCGAGGTCGGCCGTGCCGAGGTCGTCGCAGAGCGTGAAGCCCGCGCGCTGCAGCGTGCCCACCAACTGTTCGCTGTCGACGAGGTTCTTGGCGCAGCCGAGGGACACCAGGGCGACGCGACCCAGGGGGGCGGCATCCGCGCTGGAGGCATCCGCGTCGGGGGCTTCGGTGGGGGGGGCGTCCGTGCTCATGGAGCGCCAAGGATAGGAGGGCCGCAGAGCGGAGAGGACTACTCGTCCAGGGACGCCCACTCTTCCGCGGTTAGCAGCACCGGATTCGAGCCCGACTCCGTGGCCGTGCCGAGGACGCCGGCGTCGATCATGCGCGCCAGCAGGGCCTCCGCCCGGGCGAAGGGCACCCCCAGGCGCCGCGTCAGCAGCATGCTGGAGGCCGCGCCGCGGTCCAGGGCGGCCTCGACGGCCCGGCCGAAGAGAGGGTCGAAGCGCTCGATACGCAGTCCCTCGATCATCATCTGGCGCTGGCGGGCCTCGGCGGCGGCGCGCTCGCGGGCCTGGGAGCGCTTCTTGGCGGCCTTCTTGGCGGCGGCCGTCTTGCTGGGTGCCGTCTTGGTCGCGGTGCTCTTGCGGGCCGCGGGCTTGCTGGCCGCGGGCTTGGGCTTGCTCGTCGTCTTCTTCTGGGCGGCCGCCTTCTTGCGCGGGCTGGCCTTCTTCTTGGCCGCGGGGCGCTTCGCGGCGGCCTTCTTCTTCGCCGTCTTCTTCTTGGCGGCCTTCTTGGGCTTGGCGGCCTTCCCGGGCTTGGCCGCCGGCTCGGGCGTGCCGCGCGGGCGCGCGAACTCGAACATGCCGCTGGCCTCGAGCTTCTGCAGGTAGCGGCTCTTGGGCTCCGGGGCCTGGCCGTCCCCCGAGCCGCGCAGGGCGTCGACGCTGCGACGCACGCTTTCGCGCACGGAGGCGGCCATGCGCGTGTGCGTGTCGACCGGCGCGGGCGCGGGGCCGCGCACGGCGTCGGTCACTGCCTGGGAGAGGGCGGCGGCCGCGGCGTCCACGGCCGGCGTCTCGGAGGCGCCGGCTCCGCGCTGGTTGGGCCCGGCGGCGCCGTGCCCCGTCGCGTCGGCCTCGGGGGGTGCCGAGGGTTCCGCGTAACGCACGCCCGGCAGCAGTCCGCTGGCGGAGGCGGCCACCTCCACGGGACCCCCCGCCGCGTGCGAGGCCGAGGCGGCACGCGCCCGGCCGTCACTGCCGACATGGACCGTGCCATCCTCGGCGGCGTCGGTGGACAGCTCGCGCACGCCCCCGGACGGATCCTCCGTCAGCCGGGCGGCGAGGGCCGAGCCCTTGCCGGCGAGCAACTCGGGAATGGTGGGCAGGCGTTCCTCGCCCTCGAGCAGGTCGGCCATGCTGGGACTGCCTGCCGCGCTGGGGCTTGTCGTGGGCGCCGCCTCGGACTCGGCCTTCCCCTCGTCGGTGGCGTCCTCCGCGGGCGCTGCTGCCGGGGAGGCTGCGTCCGGAGAGGCCGTCTCGTCTTCATCGGCGAAACGGATGCCGCCGACATCGCGGGAGCGATCGAACTCCATGGGCAGCTCGTTGCCCCACGCGTCGAAGCGCTGCTTCGGGTACCAGCGGTTCTGCACGTCGATGCGCTCGCGCTGGAAGAAGCCCTTCACGCGGGCCCAGATGCTGGGGCGGTCGTCGCCCGTGGCCGCGCCTGGCCGACGGTTGGCCGCCGAGCCGCCGGCGGCTGCCGGGCGTGCGGCGGGCTTGCGCATGCTCAAGGCGAGCACGGCCGCGGGGATGGCCATGATCGTCAGCACGATGGCCCCGATCACCGGGCCGACCGTGCTGGACAGGACGTCGGCGAGGCCGTTGCCCACCACGCCGCCGGCCCCGTCGAAGAGGCCGAAGAGCGCGCCTCCGGCAATGCCGAGCACCGCCGAGCCGAGGCCCTTCAGCGCGAAGCCGCCGAGGTCATAGCCCCACCAATCCAGGATCATCCAGACGAGCAGCGGCAGCAGCAGCACGACGCCGCCCCAGCCGAGCAGGATGCCCGGCACCTGCAGCACGACGAGGGGGCCCTCGGAGGGCTGCCCGAAGCCACGCAGCCCGAACGCCACCTGGATTCCCAGGAGGAGGAGGACGAGACCTGGAGCCAGGAAGGAGGCCAGGTGTTCCAGGAAGGGGCGCAATCGTTCCCGCACGGAGGGGATCGTAGGGGGGGGCTCCGACCCTCGATGGGGCGCGCGGCGAAGCCCGTGCAGCCGGGCGCGCTAGTCCCAGCTGGTGTCCACGGGGGGCGGGTTGTCGTGGTCGTACGCCTCGGAGGGGCGGATGGCGGCGCCGGGCTTCTCGGTGGCCTTCAGGGCCTCCCACTCCTCGAGCTCGAGCAGGACCTCGCGCGCCTTGCTGCCCACGTGGGGGCCGACAAGGCCGCGGTCGCTCATCATGTCGATCAGGCGCGAGGCACGCGTGTAGCCCACGCCCAGGCGACGCTGCAGCATGCTCGCACTGCCGAGCTTCGTGGAGAGCACGGCGCGGACCGCATCGTCGTAGAGGTCGTCTTCCTGCAGCGGGTCGCCGAGCTCGCCGGCCTTCGACTTGAGCAGGTCCTCGTACTCGATGTTCGGGTAGCGCTCCTCGAGGTACTCCACCGTGGCGCGGGCTTCCTGGTCCGTGACCAGGGCACCCTGGGCGCGTCGGATGTGGAGGCTACGCGGGTGCATGTAGAGCATGTCGCCGTTGCCGAGCAGGCGATCGGCGCCGTTGGCGTCCAGGATGACGCGGCTGTCGATCTTGCTGGAGACGACGTACGCGATGCGCGTGGGCATGTTGGCCTTGATCAGGCCCGTGATGACGTTCGTCGACGGGCGCTGGGTGGCCAGCACCAGATGGATGCCGACCGCGCGGCTCTTCTGGGCGATGCGCGTGATGGCCAGCTCGACGTCCTTGCCGTTGGTCAGGATCACGTCGGCCAGCTCGTCGATCACGATGACCAGGTAGGGCATCTTGTCGGGCAGGTCGTCCTCGTCGAAGTGGTTCTTCTCGCGGATCTTCTGGCGCTTCTCCTTGGAGAGGCCGTTGTAGCCCGTGATGTTGCGCACCCCGCAGGCGAGCAGCTTCGCGTAGCGCTCCTCCATGCGGTCCACGGCCCACTCGAGGATCTTCGCGGCCTTGCGCATGTCCGTGACGACGGGCGTGATGAGCTGCGGGATGCCCTCGTAGAACGACAGCTCGACCTGCTTCGGGTCGACGAGGATCATGTTCACGTCCTCGGGCCCGCGCGTGTACAGGATCGAGAGCAGGATGCCGTTGATGCCGACGGACTTACCGGAGCCCGTGGCACCGGCGATGAGCATGTGCGGCGTCTTCGCGAGGTCCTCGACGATCGGGCGACCCGCCGTGTCGCTGCCGAGCACCATCGGGATGGCCGCGCGGTCGATCTTGTCGCCCTCGCTCTCCAGCATGTCGCGCAGGCGCACGATCTCGCGGGTGGCGTTCGGCACCTCGATGCCGACCGTGCTCCGGCCGGGGATGGGCGCCACGATGCGGATGCTGGGGGCCTTCGTGGCAATGGCGAGGTCGTCGGCGAGGGCCGTCACCCGCGAGAGGCGGATGCCCGACGGGACCTTGATCTCGTAGAACGTGATGACCGGACCACGCTGGTGCGAGACGATGCGGGCTTCGATGCCGAAGGACGCGAGCGTCTCCTCGAGCACCTCCGCGTTGGCCTCGACCTCGGCGCGGACCGCTTCGGGGTCGACGCGCTCGCCGGGCGTCAGCAGCGTCAGCGGCGGCGCCTGGTACTCCCCGCGCGGACGAATCGGCTTCTTGGGGCGCGGCGGGACCACGATCTGGACGGGCGGGCGCACGACGGGGGGCGGCGGCTCGACAGGGGCCTCGGGCGCCTCCTCTTCGGCTGCCTCTTCCTCCTCCTCCTCCTCGTACTCCTCCTCTTCGTCCTCGTATTCGTACTCCTCCTCGTCCTCGTACTCGGCGTCTTCTTCCTCGTACTCGCCCTCTTCGTACTCCTCCTCGTCCTCGTACTCGGCGTCGTCCTCTTCCTCGTACTCCTCCCACTCGCCTTCCTCGCCCGCCTCTTCGTCGGCGGTGAGGTCTTCTTCCTTGGGCAGGCCGGTGACGCGCGGCTTGGGCTTGCGCTTGGCCTTGGCGGGGCTCTTGGTCGCGAGGCCGGGGCGCTTCTCGATGACGGCGGTGGCGAGGGCCACGGCGGAGCGGGCGAGGTCGATGTCCGTCACCAGGCGGAAGACCAGCATCCAGGCCACCATGATCACGAGGCCGGAGGCCTTCCCGAAGGCGCTGAACGAGACGGAGCCCATGGCGAGCCCGAAGTAGCCCCCGGGACCGAAACGCTCCAGCCCCGGCAAGAAGCCCTGCTCGAAGAGCAGGGACGCCTCGATCGAGGTGAGGGCCATCAGCAGGGGCAGGAACAGCCCCTTCCGCATCCAGCCCGTCGGCCGGCGGCCGCGCAAGCAGCTGACGCCCCAGGCGACACCGAAGGCGGGCAGGACCCAGGCGCCGAGGCCGACGGCCGCGGTCATGGCCTGGGCCAGGGCGCGGCCGATGCCTCCGGTCACATTCGTGAGGCTGCCGGTCGCGCTGGCGGGGCCCAGCGTGGCGAGCGCGGCCGCGAGCAAGACGGCGCCGAGGCTGAGCGCGACGCCCAGCAACTCGAGACCGACGGGCTCGGCCGCCGCGGCCTGCTTGGCCTTCGAGCGGGAGCGAGTGGAGCGGGACGAAGACGCAGCGGTGGTGGAGCGAGCCATGTCCTTGGTGGATCGGTCGCCGCGGGCCGCTGATTCATGGGGTCACGAAGGCCCCGTTAGGGTCGGACGCTGACAAGGACCTGACAGCCGGGCCTACTTGTCCTCGGCGCCCTTCCCGGCCGCGGCGGCGGCCTCGTCGGCCTGCTTCCACGCGGCCAGTTGTTCACGCGTCCAGCGATGGGTGCGGTCGTCGTGGCAGATGTTGCAGGCGCTGGGCGGCCCGCCGGGGCGGCGCCTGCCCGTGGGGATGTCGAAGTAGTGGTTGTGCACCCGGTC
>JARGNS010000175.1:1106-7552 GCA_029213105.1 Planctomycetota bacterium | reverse complement strand
TCTTGCCACTCGACTTGCCCGAGCTCTTGCCGCTCGACTTGCTCGACTTCTTGGCGCTCTTGCAGGGATCCTCGCCATCGGGGTCGCCGTCGGGGCCGGGATCGGGATCGCCGTCGGGGCCGGGATCGGGGTTGCCGTCGGGGTCGCCGTCCGGGTTCGGGTTGCTGGCGGTGTTGGCGGTGTCCGACTTCTCGCGGACGCGGAACGGCGCCTTCGAGGAGCGGTACTGGGCCACGGTCTTCAGCATCTTGGTGACGAGCTCGCCATCGTGATCGACCGTGACGACGTCCGTGCGGCCGCCAGCCATCTTCACCGAGCCGGTGCAGATGATCGTGCCGCGCAGGAGCGCCGGGCCATGGATCTCCAGGTCGCCGTCGACATAGAGGACACCATCGAACTGGGAGTCCGAGTCACCCTGCAGGACCACATGCCCCTTGATGGCGACCACGCCGCGTCCCTTGAGTGCACGCCCCTTCGTGAAGTGGGCCCCACCGTTGATGACGACCAGGGCACTGTCGGGGAGACGCGCCGGCATACCGGTCTTGGCGTCGTTCGTGCTGATGTCGGCCATCGACATGAGCTTGGACCACGGCAAGGCGAAGACCGCCTCGGTGCTGCAGTCGAAGTCGGCCATGCCGGTGACGCCACCCTTGACGTTCTCCATGGCGCCCTCGGGGCGACCGGTGGCGCTTGCGATGGCGGTCATGCCGCGAACACGGACGCCGTCACCGACCACGAGCTTCGAGGCATCGGCCACACAGATGGCGGCGGAGGCGGGCGGGGTGATCGTCAGGCGACGGATCTCCTGGCCCCAGACGCTGCGCGCCAGGCGCACGTTCGGGCCTTCGCCCAGAGCGAGGTCGGGGTCGACCCGCTTGAAGATCTCGCCCACGGCGGTGAGGTACCAGACCGCTCCGCTCGGACTCAGGCCGCGGGCCGCCGAGACATCACGGGTGTGACTGCCGGGGCTCCACTTGCCGTCTTGGTTCGCGTCGTCGAAGGACTCACCGCGGTCGTACACGCCGTTGCCGTTGGCATCGTCGTACGACTCGGGGCTCTCGCCCTTGTTGACCGTGTACCGCGCCCAGATGCCGGGCGAGATCTCGAAGGTGCGGACGATGCCGACCTCCGGCGTCTCCGACTCGACGGTGTCGAGCGAGTAGTACTCGGCCTTCTCGAGCTCGGCGAGGACCGTGGGGTTCTCCCGTGCAGCCTCCGTCACGACGCCGGCCGACATGGTGCCTCCGTCGGCGACCTTCTTGGCCTGGCCCGGGGGCAGCTCACCGCCGTTGGCGACCTTCTTGGCCTGGCCGGGGGGCAGCTCACCGCCGTCGGCGACCTTCTTGGCCTGACCAGGGGGCAGCCAATCTGCGCCGGGGAGCTTATTCGCCGGAGCGTGGGTCTCGACCGGGCGAAGGCTCGGCGGCAGGCCCTTGGGCTGGAAGCCCATGACCGGCTGCGCCTTCTGGCGCCGGAACCAGGCATAGCCCTCGACGAGCCCTGCCTGCGCGACCTCTTCGGCCTGACCGCTCGCGGAGAAGTCGAACTCGGCTGCCTCGTCGACGGCGCGCATCTCCTCGGTGGCCGTCAAGATGATGCCGGCGACGAGGAAGGCCGTAAGCAGGGCCCAGATGATCACGACGCCACGCTCGGCGTCTCGGGATCGGCTGGGGAGCCCAGTTCGGTGGGAAATATTCGCCTGAGAGGCCCTGGCGGCCTCGAGGCTTTCGCTGATGAAGTCCATGGGGACCCCCCCCTTCCGGGGATCCACCACAGTTCCTGATCCACTGTCCGGGGGGACACTAGCCCACCTTCATGGAGCGACAACATGTGATAGAGCCGAAAGTCCCTTCACATTTGCCGGATTGAAGGGGGATGTTCAGACCCGCCGCCAGCGCAGCTGGCCGGACGGCGGGAGACGCCAGGAACGAAACAGTGGTCGGAGCCGTGCAGGCGGCCGTAGGATGGCCCCAGAGACGGAGGGGTACCCACGCTGGACCCCGCCCCTCTGCGGCGGCTGCTAGGGGCGGACGCCGCGCGACCTGCTTGGGGTTGGCGGTTGCTCGATAGCGTAAAACTTTCCTGCTCATTCCACACATTTCCCCTTTTCTCCAGAAAGTTGCCGCCGACCTCTCTTTCCCTCCCGCCGCCCCCGGGGCGTCGGACCCGACCCGCGTGCGGCCCGACCCGGGTAGGCTTGCCCGCAGATCTCGGGAGCACCCATGCGGACGCGTTTCCTTCTCCTGGCGCCGCTGATCGCGGGCGCCTTCCTGCTCCCCCTGCTCTGGGCCACCCAGGGCACGGCCCGCGGCGATGACGACGACGAGCCCACGGCCTACGAGTTGCGCCGCAAGCCGGGCAAGTGCCTCTGCCACACCGGCTTCGCGTCGTGGCAGTACCTGCGCTCGCCGCTCCGCCCCCCCAACGACCCGCCGGTCTGCGGCCTCATCCAGGCCGGGGGGGACTGCAAGACCAAGCCGCGCCCCAAGGGCACGGGCGGAGATTGCTGGGGAAGCCAGCGCAAGGAGTGCTTCTGGAAGCGGCACGCCTACTCCTACGGCATCCAGTGCAGCGAGTGCTGGAAGGACGACGAGTGCGGCCCCTGCGACAAGCTGATCGGCAAGCCCGATGCCAAGGTCAAGGCGATGCTCGACAAGCAGATGGCCGTCGAGCGGGGCCCCAAGGGCAAGGGCGTGATGGTCATCGCCGTCTCGAAGCACTTCTACGTCGTGACGGACATCCATCGAAAGATGAAGGTCAAGACCGAGGGCGGCGCGCCGCGCGTGGCCACCGCGCACGAGGTGGCGCATCTCTACCTCGAGCGCTGCGAGCGCGCCTACGCCGACTTCGAGCATTGGTTCGGCGGCGACATGCGCCAGGGCGGCCCGATGGGCGTGTACCTGATGACCAAGAAGGGCCGCGCCGAGTCCTACGCCGAGCGGTACCTCGGCAGCGCGAACACCGACATGCTCTACGGGGGCGGCAAGACGCGCATCGGCGAGGGCTTCGCGTTCAACGGCTTCGTCGGCTCCCTGGGGGAGTCACGCAGCGACAACGACCTGCACGCCTACTGCCGCCACATGATCGGGCACGTGCTGTTCTCGACGTGGACGAAGGTCAACGGCAAGGAGAAGTACTGCCCGAAGTGGGCCTTCATCGGCTCCGCCCACTTCCTGGAGAAACTCCTCGAGCCGCACAAGAACTACGCGACGTTCTGCTCCAACGAGACGACGGCGCCCAGCGGCTCGGGCAAGGACTGGCACAAGAAGGCCCGCGGCCTGGCCAGCCGCAAGCTCGACCCGATCGAGACGTTCTTCTCGCGCAACTCCCTGGGCGCATTCAAGTACCGCGACCACATCCGCGCCTGGTCGCTCATGGATCTCTGCCTGCGCGAGGACAACGAACGCTGGCTCACCGTGCTGCAGTGGCTGCGCGGCGGCAGCGAAGAGGGTGTGGCCTTCAAGGAGGGCATGGCGCTCTCCCCCGACCAGTTCCAGACCCGTTGGGCCGAGCGCCTGACCGGCAAGCGCCCCTCCATGGGTGAGATCAAGCGCGACGCGCGCAGCGACCCCGACGAGCCGGGGCGCAAGGAGCGCGAGGCCATCCGGACGACCGAGGACCCCGAGATCCTCGCGGGTCGCATCCGCGGCGTGGCGCGTGTGGAAGACCTGCGCCTCGCCAAGGTCATCGTCGAGCGCATGGGGCACCCGTCGGAGCTGGTCCGGGAGACCATCCAGTTGATCCTCGAGACCGTGGAGGACGACGCGGTCCTGGCGTGGCTGCGGGACGAAGCGCTCGCCCACAAGAACAAGCACGTGCGCGCTGGCGTCGCCCGCGTCATGGCCGCCCTCAAGCACGCCCCCGCGCGCGAGAGCCTCGAGACCCTGCTGCAGGACAAGTACTGGCTGGCGCGGGCCAACGCCGCCTACGCGCTGGCCGCGATCGGCAATACGGCGTCGATCGAGCCTCTCGTGGCCGTGCTCAACGAACGCGAGAACAAGGCCTGGATCGCCCTCGCCGACGCGGTGGCGTCCTTCGGCACCAAGCACAAGCAGGCCACGCTCTTCACCGTGCCCCGCATCGACCACCCCGCGTGGCAGATCCGCGTGACCGCCTGCCGCGCCCTCGCGAAGTACGGCACGGCCGAGTGCATGGACGCCCTGATCAAGCAGTTCGAGAAGGAGCGCGGCCGCCTGGAGAAGGAGCTGTACGCCGCGCTCAAGTCCGTCTCGGGGGACGACCTCGGACGCAAGGCCTCGACCTGGGCCAAGTGGTGGGAGCAGCAGAAGCAGCAGCACGGCGGCTTCGATCCGAACCCGCCGCCGAAGTCCGAAGACGATGGGCGCTACGCGAGGCCCGAGAAGCGCAATCCGGACGACCCGCACTACTACGGCCGGCGCATCTTCTCGCGCAGCATCGGCTTCGTGTTCGACACCCGCGGCTCGATGGAGAAGAACATCACCATCCCCAAGGGGGCCTCGACGGCACTGGGGGACATCCCGACGACCGGCACGCGCATGCAGGTCGCCAAGCAGGTGCTGGCCGACGCCATCCGCAAGCTCAAGCCCAAGTGCAAGTTCAACCTGGTCTTCTTCTCGACGACCGTCCGCCCGTGGAAGAAGAAGCTCGTCCCCGCCTCGGCGGGCAACACGGGATCGGCGGCCGGCGCGGTCATGTCGGCCCCGGCGGACGGCGAGACCAACATCCCCGGCGCCCTCAAGGCAGCCCTGGGCCTGCACGAGCAGCCGACGAACACCGCCCGCCTCCAGAACATCCCGGACACGATCTACTTCCTGACCGACGGCTCCCCCACACGGGGCGAGATCACGGCCACCCCGGAGTTGCTCGGCTGGTTCCGCGACCTGAACCGCTTCGCGAAGGTCCGACTCCACGTCGTCGCCTTCGGGAACCTGGGGGTCGACCTGGAGTTCCTCCGGGGCCTCGCCGCTGCGGGGGACGGCGACTTCATCCACGTGCCGGAGAAGTAGCCCAGACGAGGCGGCTGGCTCTGGATGGACGCCCCCCGCCGGGGGCCCCGCCCTTATGATCCGTGGCCATGTCGTCTCCCAGCGAATCCGACCCCAGTTCGAACCTGCCCCTGCTCGGCGAGCACTACCAGCTCACCGCCAAACTCGGGGAAGGCGCCTTCGGCGAGGTCTACAAGGCCAACCACGATCTCCTCGGCCAGGAGTTCGCCGTCAAGCTCCTGAAGCCGGAACTCTCCGCCGATCAGGACGTCCAGGACCGCTTCCTCGACGAGGCCCGCGCGCTCATTCGCTTCAGCCATCCGAACGTCGTGCAGATGCGCCATGTCGGCCGCCACCAGGGTCGACTCTTCCTGGTGATGGACTACGCCCACGGCGTCGAGCTCGCCGAGCTGATGCAGAAGGACGGTGCCTTCGACGAGAAGCGCGCGCTCTCGCTGACCACCCAGATCCTCGCGGGTCTCGAAGCCGCCCACGCAGCCGGCATCGTGCACCGCGACCTGAAGCCCTCGAACATCCTGGTCGAGACGCTCCCCGACGGCTCCGAGAAGCCGATGATCCTGGACTTCGGCCTGAGCAAGTTCAGCGCGATCGACGGCCCGGGCGGCGCGCACCGCTCCATCACGGGCACGATCGTCGGCACACTGGCGTACATGTCGCCCGAGCAGATCAAGGGCGATCGCGACATCGACGGCCGCAGCGACCTGTTCGCGGCCGGCCTGATCCTGCAGGAGATGCTGCAGGGCCATCACCCCTACCCTGGCGAGAGCGGCATCGTCGTGGCGGCCAAGCTGTTGCGCGATCCCATCCCGCCGATCGACGAAGACAAGCGCGACAAGATCAGCGACCACACGCTGAGTGCCCTCGCGCGCGCCCTCGAGCGCGACCGCGATGCCCGCTTCTCCTCGGTGACCGCGTTCTCGCAGTCGCTTGCGGGCAAGGGGCCGCCGTCGGACACGTCCAAGGTCACGACGGTCCAGGAAGCGCAAGCCGAACTCGCACGCCAGGAAGCGCTCGAGGCGGCCCGCCAGGCCAAGGCCAAGGCCGCCGCCCCCAGCCAGCCGGACACCGTCAAGACGCGCGCCTCGGCGGCCGCGGCGGGCGGTGCCGGAGGCAAGAAGAGCCCGCTGCTGCCGATCCTGGCCGTCGCAGGGCTCGCCATCGCCGCGGGTGCGTACTTCCTCTTCGGTCAGGATGGCGACGACGACCCGAAGGACAACGGGGGCGGGACCCGCACGACCAACGCCGGCGCTCCGCCCGCCAAGGGCACCGTGGGCCAGGGCGAGCCCGTGAAGGCGACGCCGACCAAGGCGGAGCCCGCGAAGGCCCAACCCACGAAGGCCGAGCCCACGAAGGCCGAACCCACGAAGGCCGAACCCACGAAGGCCGAACCCACGAAGGCCGAGCCCACGAAGGCCGAGCCCACGAAGGCCGAGCCCACGAAGGCCGAGCCCACGAAGG
>JARGNS010000175.1:0-1006 GCA_029213105.1 Planctomycetota bacterium | reverse complement strand
CCGAGCCCGCGAAGGCCGAGCCCGCGAAGGCCGAGCCCAAGAAGGCCGAGCCGAACCCGGAACGCTGCTGCCAGTCGGCCGCCGAGCTCATGGCCGAGGGCAAGTGGACCGCGGCCCGCGACCTGTTCAAGAAGGCGGCCGGCGACAGCAAGCTCTCCGCGGAGGTGCAGGTCACGGCCCTGCGCGGCGCCGCCGAGGCCTGGATCGCCGAGGCCGATCATCTGGCCCGCAGCGGCAAGATCGACGAGGCCCTCGCGGCGTACGCCGCGGCCGGCGCGTGGTTCGACAGCCGACACAGCGCCTACGAGAAGGTCGAGCGCGCCGTCGAGGTCGCCCGCCTGCAGCTGGGCTTCTCACGCCTCCACCAGGCCGAGGCCCAGACGGAGCGCGCGCGCTGGCTGCGCATCCAGGGCAAGAGCGGTCCGGCCGCCGCCGAGTTGAAGAAGGCCTCCACGAACTTCGACTTCGCCGTCCAGCAACTCGATCGGGACGGCGTGCGCTTCTGGGAGTTCCTCGTGCGCCGCGCGGAGATGCACCGGCTGGCGGGCAACTCCGAGGCGATGATCGCCGACGTCGCCCACACGACGAAGACGAACAACACGGAGGTCCCGCCGCACATGTGGATCGCGCACGCCCAGGCGGCGCGCCACATTGCCGAGGCCTACATGACGGGCGGCGATGCGGCCCAGGCGCTTGCCTGGGCGAAGAAGGCCAGCAAGGTGGCCGAGGACGGCGCCGGCTGGCAGGAGGAGAACCTCACCCGCGCCCAGTGGCTGGAGTTCGCGCGCGTGCTCTTCCTGCAGGCCTCGCTGCTGAAGGGCGAGGATCCGACCCCGCTGCACGGCAAGGCCCGCTACTGGATCTCCCAGGCCAAGGGCGTGAAGGCGCCGGTCTGGGAGCCCGCCAACCTGGTGAAGGCCCGCTTGCAGACCGCCGCCGCGATGGAGCGCTACATGGACGGCCTCGTCCAGCGCCACCGTGGCAAGGGCGCCGCCGCGGCGCCCGC
>JARGNS010000174.1:5096-7575 GCA_029213105.1 Planctomycetota bacterium | reverse complement strand
CCGCCGCGCACTACTTGGTGGCGACCGCCGCGCCGGGCTGCGGCACGGGGCTGAACAGCGGCGCCCAGCGGGTGCCGCGCATCTTCTCGTAGGCCGTCTTGCGCACGGTGCGGCGCACCAGGCTCTTCTCGGCCAGCGGTTCGATGTCCCGCATCAACTCGATGGCCTCGGCGCCGCGCTCGGCGTCGATGGCCTCGGGCTGGCCGCGCATGGTCGTCTGGACGGCGTGGACGGCCTGGTGGGCCTCCGCGAAGCGACGGTCCCGGATGGAGCGCACGGCCGAGGCCAGCAACCCGTGGGCCCAGCTGTGGGCCTGATGGTTGAGCTCGTAGAGCCGCGGCTCGTCGTCGCGCGAGGCGCCCCGGGTGTAGCGGAGCACCTTGGCCCAGTCGCCCTGGGCGGCGGCGGCCGACGCGATGGCCTGGCGCTCGGCGCGTGTCGTGCCGGCCGGCAGCGCCGCCGTCGTCTTCTTCGCCGCCGGGCGCTCCACGACGGCCGGCGCGCGCAGCACGGGCCGCTGGGCGGGTTCCGGGAAGCCGTCCGGGCTACCCACGGCGAGCACCCGCTTGGGCTTCTCGACGCGCACGGTCGGCGTCGGCGACTCCGCCGAAGCCACGCGGGGCGCCTTCACGCTCGGGGTCTGCACGCCGGGGGCGGCCGTCTTGCACCGGGCCGGGGGCGTCGTCTTGGGCAGGGCCGCCGTGGGGCGAGCGCTCTCCGGCTTGCGTGACTTGCAGTCCGAGCCGAAGAGGTTGGCGAAGCGGAAGGCGGGCTTGCCGCCCGGCTCGCAGGGGTTGTAGTCGCAGGAGCCGTCTTCGCAGCCGCCGTCGGCGCAGGGATCCTCGTCGAGACCCTCGTCCTCGTGGGGGTCGCGGGCCGGGGTGGGCGTGGCGGGGGGGGGGGGGGGGGGGGGGGGGGGGGCGGCAGCCGGCTTGGCGCCGGGCGCGGCCGCGCGCTTCGTGGCCGGAGCCGCCGGGCGCGGCGCGGGCTCACGCTTCGTGCTCTGGGGCGCGGCAGGGCGGCGGGTCCGACTCGCCGTGGCCGCGCGCTGGCGGCTGTGGCGGGCGCGCATCAACTGCGCGTGGGTCGCCTCGGCGGTGGAGAGCTGCGCCGAGACCTGGCCCAGCTTGGCGTAGCCGGCCCAGCCGGTGATCCAGCGGCCGCGGGGCGTGAGGAAGGCCACGAACGGCAGCGAGCGGGCGCGCGGCAGGTGCTGCCGGAACATCGCCTGGACTTCGCGCTCGGGGGTGTCGCACTCGGCGGCGAGGCCGATGGCGACGCTCGAGAGCCGTCCGCGAATGCTGCTGTGGGGCAGCATCCGCTCTGCGAGCTTCTTGCCGTTGGAGCAGCGCTTGCGGCCGTACTCCACGAAGATGAGCTTGCCTTCGCGGAGCGCGGTGCGCTTCGCCGACGCCAGCGTGTGGTGCCAACGCAGCGTGCCGCGATCGTTGAAGTAGGGATGACGCGTTCCGTCCGCATCGGCTCGTTCCGTACCGGAGAACGAGCACGCGAGGATCGCGAGGGGAAGAAGTAGATAGAAGGGCCGACGCCGCAGCGATGCACGCATGGGCAGAACCTCCGAGAGTTCGGTCGTGGGAAGGGCTTGAGACTCGGAGAGACGCTTCCCGGTAGGCACGGCCTGACCGGAACTGACGCCCGCCGCTGGTTCAACGCATCTCGTAGAAACCGGCAGCGTGAACACCGCGCTGAAGCCACGACTCCCCGTCCACGGCAGACCTCTCGAGTCCGACGTAGCAGTGAATTCGTCCGTAACGGAATTCGTCCTTCGAGCGCGGAGCGCATCGTGAACGTTTGCTTCAGCGTCGCGTCCCGCGCCGGTGCCCCCTCCCGAATGGGCTGCACCAGGTTGCGACGGGCGACACGTCCTCCTAATCCATGCCGTTCGGTCGCCAGGCGGGTGGCCTTTAACGAAGTCCGAACATTTCTCGGAATTCGTTCCGTCGAAACGGTGGGCGGGCTACCGCCACGAAGCGTGGGCGGTGCGTGCAACAAGACGTGCACCAAGAGGTGTGCGACGAGCGGGGCTCGAGTCGCGGCGTGCGCAGCAGCAGGGACGAGGAGTCCGACTCCGGTGCGCGGCGTCGCTCGGGATGGGAGAGCGACGGCGGAGTCAGGCCGGGGAGGCGCGGGCTACGAGTTGAAGAGCGGAGCCCACATGGAGTTGCCGAAGTCCCGGCGTGCGCGGTCGAGGTAGCGGCTGCGCTCGGCGCCGGAGCTGGCGAAGCGAATGCGCTTGGCGTTGTAGAGGGCGACGCCGCCCTTGCCGGCCTCGCGGGCCACGCTCGAGTCGGGCAGGCGGTCCTTGACCTGGGCGAGGGCCGAGCGGGCACTGTCGAAGTCCCCCGCGCGGATCAGCATGAGGGCGCGCTGGAGCTCGCGGCGCCCCCAGGACTCGTCGTCCTGCGGCTCGCGGACGGTGGGGGTTGCCGCCGGGGCGGCGGGCGTGGGGGGGGGGGCG
>JARGNS010000174.1:0-5035 GCA_029213105.1 Planctomycetota bacterium | reverse complement strand
CTCGGGACGAGGCGCCGGATCGGCGGTGGGGGTGGTGGTGGCATCGGCGAGCATCACGCCGGGGCTGCCGGGGCCGCTGGCGGCGGGCACGGTCGTGGGGAGTCCGGCCGGGGCGCCGGTGATGGCGTCGATCGGCTCGGGATCGCCCTCCGGCCAGATGTCGGCCGCAGAGCCCCATTCCTTCTCGCCGTACTCGTTGACGACCATGCCGAGGCGCGGGGCCGCGGCGGCGGTGGCGGGCTGGACACGGAGGTCGCCTTGGTACGGGGCGGCCCGGGGGTCGAGCGCGGCCGTGCGCACCGGGTGGATGCTGGTGGCGCGGGCGATGTCGCCGCGGAACTGCTGGACCGAGCGCTGGCCCCAGAAGCCGTGGACCCACTGGAGGTCGGCCGTGATGAAGCCCACGAGGGGCATCAGGTCCGCGCCGCGCAGGTTGGCGCGCAGGAGTCGATCCACGTCACGCACCTCGGGCCGCGTGATGTCGTAGATGTAGCCCACGGCCATGCGCGTGAGTTCGGCGCCGGCGGCCGGGGCGACCTGGTCCTTGAACTTCTTGCAGAGGCTGCAACGCGGCTTCGTCGACGTGACGAGGATCAACTTGCCCGAGGCGCGGGCCTGGGCCTGGGCATCCGCCAAGCGCGTGTGCCAGGTGATCGGGCCGCCGACCGGCGCGGTCGAGGGGGCGTACGCGGGGGCCCGGCTGGGGGCGCGGGCGACCCCTCCGGTCGTGCTGCTGGCCGCTCCGGCGGCGGGTCCGTAATTCTGGACCTGGGCCGGCTGGCTGCCGCCCGACGAGCAAGCGGTCGTCGCCACGAGCAGCGCCGCCAGCCCCAGGGCTGTGGGAAGGTGCATTCGCATGAGGGTCTCCTACCTCTCGGGGGCCGATGGGCCGCCCGGATGGACGGGTCGAGGGTAATGCGGGCCCGGGCAGGAGCAACCTGCTGGGGGCCGCGCGCGAGGGCCGCTCGTTGACAGTTTGTCACCCCTCGCGCAGCCACGCCGGGGCGGTCTGACAACATGGCACGACGCGCTCTTCCCTGAATCGGACCGCATCGTTGGAACCTGAATGACATCAGTGGTTTACGTCATGCGGCATGCAACGGCACAGGGTTGGCAATGGCCTCCGGCCCAGGGATTCGCCCTGTCGACAACGGTTTTCATCCATCAGGAGGTTCCCCCATGGGGGCGAAGCAGCTCACCTTCGACTCGGACGCTCGCGCCAAGATCAAGGCCGGGGTCCAGAAGCTGGCCAAGGCCGTCAAGGTCACCTACGGCCCGCGGGGCCGCAACGCGGTCATCGACCGCGGCTGGGGTGCCCCCAACATCACGAAGGACGGTGTGACCGTGGCCGAGGAGGTGTCGCTGAGCGACGCCTACGAGGACATGGGCGCCCAGCTCGTGAAGGAGGCCGCGACCAAGACCTCCGACGTGGCCGGCGACGGCACCACGACGGCGACGGTCCTGGCCGAGGCCCTCTACCTCGGCGCGCACAAGTACGTGGCCGCCGGTGCGGCCACGGCCGCGCTCGCCCGCGGCATGAAGGCCGCCACGAACGCTGGCGCCGAGGCGCTGGCGAAGATGGCCCGCAAGGTCTCGGCCGACAAGCAGCACGTCCAGCAGGTCGCCTCGATCGCCGCCAACGGCGACAACGAGATCGGCAAGAAGATCGCCGACGCGATGGACAAGGTCGGCAAGGACGGCGTGATCACGATCGAGGAGGGCAAGACCCTCGACACGACCGTGTCCGTCATCCAGGGCATGCAGTTCGACCGCGGCTTCCTGTCGCCTCACTTCGTCACGAACCCCGATCGCATGGAGGCGGTGCTCGAGCGCCCCTACATCCTCATCTGGGGCGAGAAGATCTCGGCCGCCACGAAGCTCGTGCCGCTGCTCGAGAACGTCAGCAAGACCGGCCGCCCGCTGCTGATCATCGCCGAGGACATCGAGGGCGACGCGCTCGCGACGCTCGTGCTCAACAAGCTGCGTGGCATCGTCAACACCGTCGCCGTCAAGGCGCCCGGCTACGGCGACCGTCGCAAGGCCATGCTCGAGGACCTCGCGATCCTCACGGGTGCGCGCCAGATCTCGATGGATCTCGGTGTCGAGCTCGAGACGCTTGGCATCGATGACCTGGGCTCCTGCCGCCGCGCCACGATCGATGGGGACAAGACCGTCCTCGTCGATGGGGACGGCACCGGCGCCGAGGTGCAGGCGCGGATGACGCAGATCCGCCGCCACATCGAGAACAGCGACTCCGACTACGACCGCGAGAAGCTCCAGGAGCGCCTCGCGAAGCTCTCCGGTGGCGTGGCCCAGATCGAGGTCGGTGCCGCCACCGAGGTCGAGATGAAGGAGAAGAAGGCCCGCGTCGAGGACGCGCTGCACGCCACGCGCGCGGCAGTCGAGGAGGGCATCCTCCCCGGCGGCGGCACGGCGTTCATTCGCGCCGAGAAGGCGGTCCAGAGGGTCGTCGACAACCTGGACGGTGACGAGGCGCTCGGCGCACGCATCGTCCACGAGGCCCTTTCGGTGCCGCTGCGCACCATCGCGGACAACGCCGGCTACGAGGGCCACGTGGTCCTGCGTGGTGTCCGCAAGGCGTCGAAGGCCGTCGGTTTCAACGCCGCGACCGGTGAGACGGTCGACATGTTCGAGGCCGGGGTCGTCGACCCGACGAAGGTCGCGCGCAGCGCGCTGCAGAACGCCTCGAGCGTCGCGGCGCTGCTCATGTCGACCGACACGCTGATCGCGAACCTGCCCGAGGGCGACGATCACGACGACGAGGGCATGGGCGCCGACTTCTAGGCGCCGTCCCTGACACGCATCCCACGTCGCGAGCGCGCAAGCTCGCACACCCCAACTTCGATTTGCATCAACGGAGACAGTTCCATGGCGATCCGCCCCCTGGACGACCGCATCGTGGTCAAGGCCGTCGAGGCCGCACAGAAGACGACTGGTGGCATCCTGCTGCCCGATAGCGCCAAGGAGAAGCCGCAGCGCGGCATCGTGGTCGCCGTCGGCGAAGGGGCCCGCGCCGGAGACGGCGATCGCATCGCGCTCAGCCTGAGCGTTGGCGACGAGATCATCTACGGCAAGTACGCCGGCAACGAGATCCAGTGGGACGGTGAGGACTACAAGATCCTGCGCGAGAACGAAGTCCTCGCGCTGATCAACTAGCCCCGCCCGACGTTCAAGCCTGAAGAGCGCCCCCGCGCCGACGCAGCGCGGTCGGGGACGCTGATTCGATAGGAGAGCCACGATGGCCAAGCAGTACCTGTTCGATACGGATGCCCGCCAGCGCATCGCCTCTGGCGTCAAGCAGCTTGCCGATGCCGTGCGCGTCACGCTCGGCCCGGCCGGCCGCAACGTGATCTGCCAGAAGTCGTTCGGCGGCCCGACGGTCACGCGCGATGGCGTCACCGTGGCCAAGGAAGTCGAGCTGCAGGACCCCTTCGAGAACATGGGCGCCAAGCTCGTGACCGAAGCGGCCTCGAAGACCAACGACGTCGCCGGGGACGGCACGACGAGCGCCACGGTGCTCACGGAGTCGATCCTGCAGGAGGGCCTCAAGGCCGTCGCGGCAGGCGCCCAGCCGATCGCACTCAAGCGTGGCATGGACAAGGCCGTCGCCGCCGTGGTCGCCAAGATCGCGACGCTGTCCAAGAAGGTGACCAGCCGCGAACAGAAGGCTGCGGTCGCCACCATCTCGGCCAATCACGATGTGGCCATCGGTGACCTGCTTGCCGAGGCCGTGGACACCGTCGGCAACGACGGCGTCATCACGGTCGAGGAAGGCAAGTCGACGGAGACGCTGCTCGAGTTCGTCGACGGCCTCGAGTTCGACAAGGGCTTCCTGTCGCCCTACTTCATCACCGACACCAAGGAACTGAAGTGCGTCCTCGAGGACGCCCTCGTGCTTCTCTACGAGAAGAAGCTCAGCAACCTGCGCGAGATGATCCCCGTCCTCGAGACGGTCGCCCACGCCGGCAAGCCCCTGCTGATCATCGCCGAGGACGTCGAGAGCGAGTGCCTCGCCGCCCTGGTGGTGAACCGCCTGCGCGGTGCGCTGCGGGTCTGCGCCGTCAAGGCGCCCGGCTTCGGCGAGCGTCGCAAGGCGATGCTCGAGGACCTGGCCGTCCTGACCGGTGGCACGTTCATCAGTGACGACCTCGGCATCCAGCTGGAGAGCGTGACGCTCGAGCACCTGGGTACCGTCAAGAAGGCCCTCGTGTCCAAGGACTCGACGACCCTCAGCGAGGGCGGCGGCAAGAAGAAGGACATCGCGACGCGCATCGACCAGATCCGCGGGCAGATCGAGAAGTCCACGTCCGACTACGACACCGAGAAGCTCCAGGAGCGTCTCGCCAAGCTGCAGGGCGGCGTGGCGGTCGTGCAGGTCGGCGCGCCGACCGAGCTCGAGCTCAAGGAGAAGAAGTACCGCGTCGAGGACGCGCTCAACGCCACCCGCGCTGCGGTGGAAGAGGGCATCGTTCCCGGAGGTGGTGTCGCACTGATCCGCTGCATCGCGGCGCTCGACGGCCTGCGCGTCAAGGGCACCGACGAGAAGATGGGCGTCGCGATCATCCGTCGCGCGCTCGAGGCGCCGCTGCGCCAGATCGCGGCGAACGCCGGTGAGGAGGGCTCGGTCATCGTCGACGAGGTCCTCCACGCGAAGTCGGCTGCTCGGGGCTGGGACGCCAAGGAGCGCAAGTTCGTGAACATGTACGACGCCGGGATCATCGATCCCGCCAAGGTCGTGCGCGCGGGCATCCAGCACGCCTCCTCGATCGCCGGCATGATCCTGACGACCGAGACGCTGATCACGGACTTGAAGGACGAGGACAGCGCGGCCGACGGCGCCGAGCTCTAACCCCACCCACCCGTAGGGCCGCCCCGCGGCGGCCTCGCCCCTCCGGGTCCGGCCCGGCGTAGGATTGCATCGTGCCGGACACCGGGAAACGCGACTACTACGAGGTCCTCAGCGTCGCCAAGACGGCGGATGCCAAGGGCGTGAAGGCCGCCTATCGGCGGTTGG
>JARGNS010000173.1 GCA_029213105.1 Planctomycetota bacterium | reverse complement strand
CGGCCCCTCGGCGCCGCCACCGGCGCCGGGCTGGTGCTGCCCGGCCGCACCCGCGCCCGCGGCGCCGCCGCCGGACCCGGGGACGGCCCCGCCGCGCGCGAGGCGCTGGCCGCGGTGCGCGCGCGCAGCGCGGCGCCGCCGTCGGCTTCCTGGACCCCTGCCGCGGACCGCGCCGCGTTCCTCGCGCGCTGGCCGCGCTCGTGGCTGCGCGCCCATTGGCAGGGTGGGCCGCGATGAGCAGCCCCCGCACCCCCGACGACGACGTCGGGACCCTGCCGGGCATTCGCGCAGCCCGCCGCACGGCCTTCGAGAAGATGGGCGTCGAGACCCTGGCCGACCTGCTGCGTCTCGCGCCCCGGCGCTACGAGGATCGTCGCCACCCGTGCCCGATCGAGGATCTCGAGTCCGAGACGACCGTCCTCGTGATCGGCCGTGTCGAGGCGTCGAAGGCGTTCCGCACCCGCGGCGGCGTCTCCATCCTGGAAGCCACCGTGACGGACGGAACCGGCAGCGTGCATGCGCGCTGGTTCTACCGGGGGTTCTGCCCGCGCCCCCTCGAGAAGGATCGCCGCGTGGCGCTGTACGGCGCCGTGAAGAAGTCGCGGACCGGCCGCGCGGAGCTGCAGGCGCCCGAGCTGGAGCGCCTGCCCGCCGACGACGAGGAACCCGGTCCCGGCGTCGGTCGCATCGTGCCCGTGCATCCGCGCACGACGGGGCTCTCGGCCACGCTCGTCCGCAAGGCCGTCTGGGACGCGCTCGAGGCGGCCGCGGCCGTGCCGGACCCGATCCCGGCCGCCACCCGCGCCCAGGCCGACCTGCCCGCCCTCGGGGACGCGCTCCGCGATCTGCACTTCCCCGACGATCTCGAGGCCGCCGAGCGCGCCCGCGTGCGCCTGGCCTTCGATGAGCTGCTGGTCCACGAACTCCTGCTCGCCCGCCGCCGCACCGCGCGCCAGACGCAGCGTGCGCCGACGATCGCCTTCGCGCCGCGCGTGCACGAGCGCATCCGGGCCCGGCTGCCCTTCACGCTGACGGCCGGGCAGGAGGAGGCCATTGGCGAGATCGTGGCCGATCTCGAGCGCCCCGCGCCCATGTACCGCCTGCTGCAGGGCGACGTCGGCAGCGGCAAGACGGCCGTGGCGGCGTACGCCTTGTTGGGGGCCGTGGCCGAAGGGTGGCAGACCGTGTTCATGGCGCCGACCGATGTGCTGGCGCGCCAGCACCAGGACACGCTGGAGACCCTGTTGGCGGGCAGCCGCGTGCGCGTCGAGCGTCTATCGGGGCGCATGCGTGCCGCACCGCGCCGCGAGGCGCTCGCGCGCATCGCGGCGGGGGAGGCGGACATCGTGATCGGGACCCACGCCGTGCTCGGCGAGGAGGTCCTGTTCCGCTCGCTCGGCCTCGTCGTGGTCGACGAGCAGCACAAGTTCGGCGTGCGCCAGCGGCGGACCCTGCTCGCGAAGGGCGAGGGCAGCGGGTTGGAGGCGCGCCGGCCGCACTGCCTCGTGATGACGGCCACGCCCATCCCGCGCACGCTCGCGCTCACCGTCTGGGGCGACATGGACGTCAGTGTCGTCCGCGGGACGATCCCCGGACGCACGCCCGTGGAGACCCTCGTCGTCACCCCGTCCGAGGGCCGCACGGTCATGGAACGCGTCAAGGCCGAGCTGGCCGCGGGGCATCAGGCCTACGTGATCTACCCCCTGGTCGAGGAGTCCGGGAAGCTCGACCTCAAGGATGCCCACGCGGGCCGCGATCGGTGGACGAAGGCATTGCCCGATCACCAGGTCGGCCTCCTGCACGGCCGGTTGGCGCGCGATGCCAAGGAGGAGGTCATGCAGGCCTTCCGGGAGGGCGCGCTGGATGTCCTCGTGGCCACGGTCGTGGTGGAGGTCGGCGTGGACGTCCCGAACGCGACGGTCCTCGTGGTGGAGCACGCCGAGCGCTTCGGCCTCTCCCAGCTGCACCAGCTGCGTGGCCGCGTGGGCCGGGGGGCCGCCGGGGGGCTGTGCGTCCTCGTCGATCGCTCCAAGGGCGACGACACCCCGGCGCGGCTCGACGTGCTGGCCGGGGATACCGACGGGTTCGTCATTGCCGAGGAGGACCTCAAGCTGCGCGGCGTGGGGGATGTGTTCGGCACCCGTCAGCACGGGCGGCCCGCCTTCCGCGCGGCCTCCCTGCCGCGGGACCTCCCGATCCTCACGCGGGCCCGTGCCGCCGCACGCGCCATCGTGGCCGCCGACCCCGGCCTCGCCGCGCCGGCCCACGGAGGGCTGGCGCGGGCCGTGACGGCCCGCCTGCGGCACCTTGATGCGCAGGACCGTGACGCGGCGCAGTCCGCAAGATGACCCGGGAGTGACCCGTTGGGGGGAAGATGCTGCGGTTTCCCGGGATGCCGCCATGCACCGCTCCGCGACTCTCCGCCTCGCCTCGACGCTCTTCCTCGGCGCTGCCGTTGCGTTTGCGTGGTCGGCTGCGCCCGCCCGCGCGGACGACGATGACAAGGCCCGCAAGGGCTTTGACTTCGGTGGCGACGACAAGCCCGCCACGCCCACGAAGGACACCCGCAAGAAGGGACGCAGCGGTCGCACGGGCGCGACCGACTCCGGCTTCCGTGCGGGCCCGGTCGAGGAGGAACTCGCCGAGCTGCGCTCGTGGCCCGACCGCAAGGCGACGCGCGCGGCCGAGAAGCTCTTCCTGCGCGGCACCGAGGTCGTGCCGCATCTCGTCCGGACCCTCAACGAGGGCGACCCGGCGATCCAGGCCGGCGCGGCGTGGGTGCTCGGCAAGGTCGGTGAAGCCGCCCACGTGCCGATCATCCTGCGGGCCGCGGCCAAGCGCCCCAACGCCAGCCGCGCCTCGGTGTTCTTCAAGGCGGCCTACGGTCTCGACGCCGAGGTGACGCGCCGCTGGCTCATCAGCTTCCTCACGCTCAGCACCAAGCCGGTGTTCCGCGACAAGGCCGCGCAGTTCCTCTCCACGAAGGTCACCGCGGCCGACCAGGGCCGCATCCTCAACCTGCTCGAGGCCGACAGGTCGCACGTGCGCATCGCGGGGCTGCGGCTGCTCGTACCGGCCGAGGTGCCCGAGGCCGACGAGCGCCTCATCCAGGCCCTGTCCGATCTCTCGCCCGCCGTCGCCTACGAGGCCACGCGCCTGCTGGCCCAGCGCGGCGACGAGGGCATGGTCAAGCGCCTCAACGCCATGGCCCGCGACGGCGGTGCCCGCGAGCGCTCCTACGCCGTGCTCGCCATGGTCGAGATCGCGCGCGCCCTCGGCACGAACCCCTTCGAACTCGAGACCGTGGCCGAGCTGACGGGGCGCCGCGGGATCCTGCATCCCGAGCGTTTCCCGCGTGGCACCGCCGCGGTGGGCCTGGGCTTCGGTGCGCTGGACTCACGCGATCCCAACGTGGCCGTGCTCCTGGACAGCCGCGTCATCGACACGATCATCAACACCCTCGGTGGTGCGCACTTCCGCGACTTCGGCAGCTTCTCGCCCAGCGCCTTCGCCGCCCTGCGACGCCTCTCCGGCAAGAACCTGCCCGATACCGCCGTGGCCTGGGCCAAGTGGTGGGGCGAGGTCCGCGGCTCGTTCCGCGCCCGGCGTCCGCTGCAGAAGCTCGATCCGGCCGACGTGCCCCAGGCCTACGTCACGTTCGAGGCCATCGAGAGCACGGGACGTCGGCTGCGGGGTTCCTTCGTCGCCGATGGCGGCGCGGATCGCAAGGGCGCGTTCCTGCTCAAGCGGCGCGTGTTCGAGGGCCTCGTGGCCTTCCTCGAGGGCGAGGGCCTGTTCGATGGCGAGGAGCGGGGTGGCACGCTGGCGAGCGAGCACGTCGCGGTCACGCTCGGCGTGATGAACCAGCGCAAGCGCATGTCCGTGAGCGCCGAGGTCGTCGGTGGCAGCGAGACCGAGAAGCGTGAACTTCGCCAGAAGTACGACCGCATCAAGATGCGCATGGACGCGCTCATCGCCGCCAACGTGTGGCAGCGCTACCGGGACGCCGATCGCTGGCCCGATCACAACGCGTGGTGGAAGGCCAACGTCGACCCGCTGATGCAGGCATCGCCCGGCGAGCGCCGCGCGATGCTGCAGTCCGCCATCGTCTACAGCTTCGACAACCTCGAGAACGACGTCGCCCGTGCGGAGGCCCTGGCCCGCTTGCAGGAGATGAAGGCCGAACTCACCGGTGCCGAGGTGCGCCAGCTCGTCACGCAGCTCACGACGAGTGATTCGTTCGGAAGCATGGAGTCCGACGCCCTGATGTGGGTGATCGCCCAGGGGCACGGCGAGGCGCGC
This sequence comes from Planctomycetota bacterium, assembly GCA_029213105.1. Lineage (GTDB taxonomy): Bacteria > Planctomycetota > PLA2 > PLA2 > JAEUHO01 > JAHEIK01. The sequence continues at coordinate 3,281 of JARGNS010000173.1, read as the reverse complement.
GAGGAGATGGTCGAGGCCGTCGCCGTGCGCAGCGAGCCCGAGGCCCAGAACATCCTCGCCGGCCTGCTGCTCGACGGCGGGGTCGAGCGCATCCGCAAGGCCTTCGCGGACGAGCGGCCGAACGTCCGCGCCGCCGCATCGCACGCCGCCCGGCTCTACGTCGAGAGCGATGACGTGCGCCAGCTCGATCCCGAGTCACGCGTTCGGGCCTACGGCCGCCTGCGCCCCGGTCTCGAGGTGCGCAGCGTCGACGAGGATCCGACCGTCTCCGGGCGCGCCCTGCTGGCCCTGGCGTACCTGGGCGAGCCGGGCATCGTGCGCAAGCTCGAGGCGCTCTACCGCGGCGGCAACTTCAACGTCAAGCTCGAGGTCACCCGCTCGCTCGGCTACGTGCCGGACCGCAGTGCGCACCAGTTGCTCACCCGCGTGATGGCGGAGGAACGCACCGACGGCAAGTCCGGCGCCCTGCGCGCGGCCGCCCTCGAGGCCATGGCCCGCACGAACCACAAGGATGCCGTGCGCCTGCTGCGCTACTACCTCCTCAACGACAGCGACGACCGCGTCCAGGAGGCCGCCGGGCGTACGCTCGTCGAGTTGGGCACGGACGAGGCGCGCTTCGCCATCATCGAGCACCTCACGGGCGGTGAGCCCGATGCCGTACGCCGCGCTCGCCTCGTGGATGTGCTCGGCCGCTTCGACTCGCCGATCGTGCCGTCGCTGCTGCGCAAGTACCTGGGCGACCGCGACAGCCGCGTCCAGGCCTCCGCGGCCCTGCGCGCCGCCGACCACAACATGGCCGAGGCCTTCCCGTTCCTGCTGCGCCTCTTGCGCAAGGGCGAGGGCGTCAAGCGCGAGCGTGCGCGCGAGGCGCTCGAGGTGCTCACCTCCGTACGCTTTGGCGAGACCGGCTACACCGCGCTCGCCCAGGAGTACGAGGAGTGGTACGAGGATCCCCGCGTGAAGGGCATGACGGACCGCCACTGGTTCCGCGAGGCCCTCAAGCGCAAGGGCTACGACGTGGGCCCGTTGGCGAGCTACCTCGCCGAGGAGCAGGACCTCTCTGCGGTGCCCATGCTGACGCGTGCGCTGCGTGACAAGGATGCGATCATCCGCCGCAACGCGGCCGTGGCGCTGGAGCGCCTCACCGGGCGCTCCTTCGGGGACGTCGGGGTGGAGATGTCCTTGAAGGACGCGGAGGCCATCGCCGACCAGTGGGCGGGCTGGCTGCTGCGCCTGCGCTCCGGCGCCCGCAAGTCCGGCAAGTAGGCGTGCGCAAGTCCGTGCGCCCCGCGGTCGCGATCGTGGCCGTGGTGGTGGCCGTCGTCGTGGGCTGCGATCACGCGGGCGGCCCAGGAGTTCGAGCTCGATCCACAGCTCGTACGCGCCGTCGTCGCCGCCGAGAGCAGCGGGCGTGTCGACGCGCGCAGCCACGCCGGGGCGTGCGGCCTCATGCAGCTCATGCCGGCGACGGCCGCCGAGCAGGCCCAGAAGCTGCGCATGACCGGCTACCGCGAGGAGCAGCTGTTCGATGAGGACGTGAACCTGCGTCTGGGCAGCGCCTACCTCGCGTACCTCCTCAAGCGTTTCGACGGCGCCGAGGCGTTCGCCCTGGCCGCCTACAACGCCGGCCCCACCCGCGTGAAGCGCTGGCGGGAGGCCGCGCCCGACGCGTCCCCGCGTGAGGTGATCGAGCGCGAGGGCTTCGAGGAGACGCGCACCTACGTGCGGCGCGTGCTGCGCTACCGGGATCTGTACACCGGGCGTTGATGCTCGACGCCCCGCGCGGCGGCGTACGCCGCGTGGACTGGGGCGGGGTAAGCGGTCCTGCCGGTCCGGGGGGCGTCAGCCACCCAGCTGCATGAGGAACTCGGCGTTCGTCGAGTAGGTCTTCATCTTCTCGCGTAGCGCCACCATCACGGACTGGGGTTCCTGTCCGGTGATGCCGCGCCGCAGCAGCGTCACGCGGCGCAGCTCATCGGGGTGCAGCAGGAGGTCCTCGTTGCGGGTGCCGGAGGCGGGAACGTCGATCGCCGGCCAGACGCGGGCGTTGGCCATGTCGCGGCTGAGTACGAGCTCCATGTTGCCGGTGCCCTTGAACTCCTCGAAGATCACCTCGTCCATGCGGCTGCCGGTGTCGATCAGTGCCGTGGCGACGATCGTCAGGCTGCCGCCGTCCTCGACGTTGCGCGCCGAGCCGAAGAAGCGCTTGGGCTTCGTCAGCGCCTTCGCGTCCAGGCCGCCCGACAGGATGCGGCCGCTGCCGCCCGTGGCGTTGTTGTAGGCGCGGCCCATGCGCGTGATCGAGTCCAGCAGCAGTACCACGTGCCGCCCGTACTCGACCATGCGCTTCACCTTCTCCATCACGAGCTCTGCCACGCGGACGTGGTTGCTCGCGGGCCGGTCGAAGGTCGAGGCAATGACCTCGCCCCGGACGGAGCGACGCATGTTGGTGACCTCTTCGGGGCGCTCGTCGATCAGCAGGACGACGATGTCCACATCGGGGCTGTTCTCCGCGATCGCGTCCGAGATCTTCGTGAGCATCACGGTCTTGCCCGTACGCGGGGGCGCGACGATGAGTCCGCGCTGACCGCGACCGAGCGGGCAGAAGAGGTCCATGACGCGCATCTCGATGTCGTCCGGCGTGGTCTCGAGCGGGAGACGCTCATCCGGATAGACGACCGTGAGCTTGTCGAAGGGCGTCTGGTCCTTCAGCTTCTCCGGCGCCTCGTGGTTGATCTCCTCGATCGTCTGCAGGGCGAGGAGAGGCTGATTCGGGCGCGCACGATGGGCCTTGCCGAGCACCCAATGACCGGGCTGCAGGTTGAACTTGCGGATCAGGCCCGCGGAGACGTAGACGTCGGCGGGGTGCTGGGAGTAGCTGCGCTGCGGGCGTCGCAGGAAGCCATAGCCGTCCGGGTGCATCTCGAGCAGGCCCTCGGACTCGATCAGCTCGCGCGGCGGCTCCTCACGCTTGGGCTTGCCGCGGCCCGCGGCGGGGCGCGCCTCGTTGACGAGGCGCACGATCGTCTCGCTGCGGGATTCGTCGTCCTTCGGCTCGACGCCGGCGCGCTGGGCCAGGTCGGCGAGTTCCTCGTCGCCGAGCGCGTCGAGGGCCGAGACGTGTTCGTCCCCGCGGCGCACGCTCTCGAGCAGGCGCAGGTGCGAGGGGCCGCCCGCGCGGCGACGGCGGCGGCGGGGGCGTGCGGAGCGCGACGGGGGCGGCGGCGGCGGCGCGTCGTCCTCGTCGGGCAGGGGCGGGATGTCCGCGTCCGGCAGCGGCG
>JARGNS010000172.1:4577-7587 GCA_029213105.1 Planctomycetota bacterium | reverse complement strand
AGGGCCTCCTCGATGCCGCCGGCCAGATCGCGATCGAAGGCCATGTGCCGGCGTCGGTAGAGCAGTGGATGGGTCGCGTAGTTGACGACCACCGCCAAGGGGCGGTCCCCCGCGATGGCATCGACCCGCAGGCCGTAGACGCGGTCGTCGAGGGCGTTCTCGTCTGCGTCACGGCGGTTGCGCGCAAGCACGGGCAGGCCCGTCGCCGGATCACGGTCGCGCGACGCGACGAGGGCGAGTCGCGCCGGCTCCGCGCTGCCGTGCGCGCGCTCGAGCGCGGCGACGGCGGCGGCCACGATGGCGTCGCGTACCGGCGGATCCAGATGGTCCGTCCCGAAGAGCGCCGAGAGCGGGTTCGGGCTGTAGCCCCCCGGCCCACTGTGGGTGTGCGTGGCGGCGACGAGCAGGCCCTCGGGCGGGATGCCCAGCGAGGAGACGCCGGCCGCGATGGCGGCGTGCAGGGCGGCGTCGGCGGTGACGAGGTCCAGGCGCACGATGGCCACCGGCGGCGCGACGTCCGCGGCCGCGCGCAACACCAAGGCGCGGGCGCCGAGGGCGCCTGCGACGCCCGAGGTGGTCTGCGTGGGCGTGGCGAACATCGGCATGCGCGGGCGGCCCGCGTGGGCGGGCGCGGCCATCCACGCCTGGCCGTGGCGTCCGAGCACGCCAGCGCCGCCAAACGGCGCGAGGCGGATCCGGCGCGGGCGCGAGCCCCAGCCGCCCAGGGAGGTGCCCTCGGGCAGGGCGAACGGCGCCTCGCCGTAGCCAGCCTGCAGCGCCGTGGGCTGCGCCCACGCGGCCACGCCGACGACCTCGGCAGGGCCGGCCGGCGCCTGGGCCGTGAGGAGCACGGCTTGCACCGACCAGAACACCACGTGGGCGAGTGCCGCAACCCGGTAGAGGCGTCGCAGGCGGGTGTGACGACGCACCCCACGCAGGATCGCGCTGGCCAGCGGCCAGGCCGCGGCGCCGATCAGGGCCGCGCTCAGGGGAGACACGAACACGATGGCGACGCCCCCCACGGTCAGCCCGAGCAGGAAGGGCACGAACTCGGACAGCAGGCGCGCGAAGGGGCCGCCGGGACCGCGCACGAAGCTGATCATCGGGCGGGTCCTCGGGTTCGGCGCATGGGCCGATTCTCCCCCGCGGTCGGCGGTGCGCGAGGAATCGTCGCGCGGCGTGGCGGGGGCTACCCTGCCCAAGCACGGCGAAACCCGGAGATCCCACCATGAGCGCACATCAGGTCGTTTACCTCCCCGGCGACGGCATCGGCCCCGAAGTGGCGAGCTCGGCCCGCCGCGTTCTCGAAGCGGCGGACATGGAGTTCGACTGGATCGAGAAGCCGCTGGGCCTGGGCGCCTTCGAAGCCCACGGCGATGCGCTGCCCCAGGACACGGTGGACGCCATCCGCGCCTGCGGCGTCGCCCTCAAGGGCCCCTCGACCACCCCGATCGGCGGGGGCCACGTCTCGGCCAACGTCCGCCTGCGCAAGGAGCTCGAGCTCTTCGCCAACGTGCGCCCGGTGAAGACCGTCCCCGGCCTCGAGACCTCCCACGGGGCCATCGACCTCGTGATCGTGCGCGAGAACACCGAGGACCTCTACGCCGGCCTCGAGAACGAGGTCGCACCCGGCGTGGTCACCTCGCTGAAGGTCATCACCGACCGCGCCAGCCGTCGGATCGCCCGATTCGCCTTCGACTACGCCAAGCGTTGGGAGCGCGAGCGGGTGACGGCGGTCCACAAGGCCAACATCATGAAGCTCGCCGACGGCCTCTTCCTGGACTGCGCCCGGGAGGCCAAGGAAGAGTCCGACGCCGCCGGCGGCACGATCGGCTTCGATGACGTGCTCGTGGATGCCCTCTGCATGCACCTCGTCACGAACCCGGGGCGCTACGACGTCCTGCTGCTCGAGAACCTCTACGGCGACATCGTCAGTGACCTCGCCGCCGGCCTCATCGGCGGGCTGGGCCTCGCCCCGGGCGGGAACTACGGCGAGGACTGCGCCGTGTTCGAGGCCATCCACGGCAGCGCGCCGGACATCGCCGGGCAGGGCATCGCCAACCCGATCGCGATGATCCTCTCGGGCGCCATGATGTGCCACCACCTCGGCCGGCCGGACGCGTACACGCGCATCCGTCGAGGGGTCGCCAGCGTCACGCGGGACCGCAAGGACGCCCTGACGCCGGACCTCGGCGGGACGGGCACGACCGAAGGCCTGACCCAGGCCATCATCGAAGGCGTGCAAGCGCAGCCCCAGCCCGCATAGGATCATCCGCGCATGACCCAGGTTCTTCGCGCCCTCCTGCTGACCCTGCTCGTGGGGATCCTGCTCGCCGGCGGGATCTGGCTGCTCCGCGGAGACACGACGGGACTCCGCAAGCCGGCCGTGGCCTTCTTCGAGGCGTGGTGGCAAGACCACCCGACGGATCGGGCCACCGCCAAGGAGTTCGAGGGCGCCGCCTCGGCCGAGGCCTTCCACAAGCTGCGCGAGCTCTACAACGCGCAACTCGGTGCGTTCGAGGGCGCCGGCGAGACCGTCAAGGAGTGGAGCGAGCGGCGCGAGGGCCACATCAGCATCGAGCTGCGCTTCGAGCGTGGTACGGGCACCGGTCGGTTCGACTTCGTCCTCGAGGACGGCGAGTGGAAGATCAAGCGCTTCCGCCTCGATCTGCCCCGGGAGGACGTCCCCAAGACCGGCGGAACCGATGCGCACGTCTTCTGCCGCAAGCTCCTCGTGAACTGGGGCAAGGCGAACTGGGAAGTCGTCTGGGAGCAGTTCACTCCGGACCTGCGCGCCCAGACGCCCCCCAAGGCGTTCGGCGAGCGGACGAAGGCCTTCATGGAGGCGCACGGCAGCCCGACGGAGGTGGTGGAGACCTCCTTTGACGATGGCGACAAGACCGTGCGCGCGGCCCTGGAGCTCGTCTACCCGGACACCCGCCGCGCCGCGAAGGTCGTACTCGTCTGGGAAGGCGGGCGCTGGTACGTCAGCACCTTCCAGGTCGAGCAT
>JARGNS010000172.1:0-4477 GCA_029213105.1 Planctomycetota bacterium | reverse complement strand
TTTGGCAGCTAGCTCCGCCCGCGGGGATTTTGGCAGCTAGCTCCGCCCGCGGGGATTTTGGCAGCTAGCTCCGCCCGCGGGGACTTTGGCAGCTAGCTCCGCCCGCGGGGACTTTGGCAGCTAGCGCCACGCGCGGGGACTTCCGCGGCTAGGTACGCGGTCCCTGGACGCGCGGCAACGAACCGAGGGCCGCCGGGTCGGGCAGGATCATGCGCCGCTCCATCTTCTCGACGGCCTCCTCGGCCAGGGCGTCCCAGTCGAGTCCGGCTTCCAGCTCGCGGACCTCGGCATCGGTCGACTTCACCACGGGATGCTTCGCCACGAGGAACGAGCAGCAGTCGTCGTGCGGACGGATCGACACGTCGTACGTCCCGATCTGGCGCGCACGGTGCATGATCTCGACCTTGTCGCTGCCCATCAGGGGCGCGTACACGGGCAAGTCGGCCACACCGTGGATCGTGCAGAGGTTCTCGGCGGTCTGGCTGGCCACCTGGCCGAGGCTGTCCCCCGTGATGTAGCCCAACGCGCGCTCGATGCGCGCGATGCGGGCCGCGATGCGGAACATGGCGCGCCGATAGACGATCATGCGATAGGCCGCGGGCACCGTGCCGACGATGGCGCGCTGGCACGACTCGAACGGAACGATCCGCAGGGGCATCTTGCCCATCGTCCAGGCGAGCACACCGCAGAGATCCTCGATCTTCTCGATGACCGCGGCACCCTGCAGCGAGCGGTTGTGGAAGTGCACGCCGGTGACGAGCGCGCCGCGGCGCATCATCTTCCAGGCGGCCACCGGGGAGTCGAGCCCTCCGGAGAGCAACGACAGGAGGCGGGTGGTGCTGCCCACGGGCAGTCCGCCCGGTCCCTGGTAGGTGTGGGCCGAGACGAACGCGAACTCCTTGGTCACGTGGATGCGCACCGTGACGTCCGGGTTGTGGACGTCGACCAGTCGCCCGCTGGCTTCCACGCAGGTCGCCCCGACCGCCCGACAGATCGCGATGGAGTCGAGGGGGAAGCTCTTGTCGGCGCGACGCGTCTCGAGCTTGAAGCTGCCGGCGGGCGCCTCGGCCAGCGCCTCGATGGCGGCGGCGCCGATCGCGTCGAGGTTCGGCGCGACACGCAAGGCGAGCGCGGCATTGGCCACGCCGGGCACCTTGAGCACGGCAAGCAGCGCGCGCTCGGCGGTGCCCTCCTCGCGCGGCCGCACGATCAGGCGGCTGCCGTGGATGCCGGCAGTCGCGTCCACCCCGGCGCTCTCGACGGCCTGGCGCAAGCGATCACGCAGCCTCTCGGTGAAGCGGCGGCGGTTGCCGCCCTTGAGGCCGATCTCTGCGTAGTGGACGAGGACGAAGCGTTCCATGCGTTGGGGATTCAACCCGCGGAAGGCTCGATGGCGAAGAGGCGGTGCGGGAGTCCGGAGTACTCCAGGTCCTTCTCGGCCTTCATCCCCAGCTTCTCGACCACGCGCAGGGAACGCGGATTCTCCAGGGCCACGATGGCGTAGACGCGGTCTGCGACGCCCTCGGCCAGGGCGCGCTCGAGTACGGCCCGCGCGGCCTCGGTGGCGTAGCCCTGGCCCCAGACCTCCCGGCGGAAGTGCCAGCCGATCTCGATGCCCGGCGCGAAGGGGGCGGCCTGGAGCAGGACGTCGCCCAGGATCTCGTCCTCGCCCTTGCGGCAGACCGCGAGCCAGCCGACCCCCTCGGGCCAGTCGGCCTCGGCCGCCACGAGCCGCCGGAGCGTGTCCGCGCTCTTCGCGAAGGTGGCGTCCGCCCCCCACCAGATCACCTCCGGGTCGCCCCAGATGGCGAACCAGGCCTCGGCGTCCTCCGGGGTGAAGGGCCGCAGACTGAGCCGCTCGGTCTCGAGCGCACGGTTCATGCCGAGCCCTCCAGGGCGGGCAAGCCTGCGACCCGGCGCAGTTGCACGAGATGCCGCTCCCCGTGCAGCACCATGACCTGGATGCCATCCTGCATGCTGAGCCTCAGCAAGGGGCTCACCGGTGTGCCGAAGCGGACGGCGCCCAGGTGACGCTCGGCGATCTGCGCGGCCGTGGCACGCAGGCTGCGGTGCACGCGGCACAGCGCCGCCACATCGAAGTGCTCGTCGCTGTGGCGCGGGTCGAACTTCTTCGGCGACTTGAAGCGCTTCGCGAGATCGGGCAGCCACTTCAGCAGCAGGCCGGCGAACCACCCCGGCTTGTGAGGCTTCGTCGTGGGCTTGCCACCCTCCGGGCGGCGGGCGATGGCCGCTCGGATGCGCTCGTCGTACAGCCGTGCGGTGATGGTGAGGTGGCCCAGGATCTGACGTCCGGTCCACCCCCCGTCGGCGGGCTCCGCATCCAACTGGGCGTCGGCCAGCGGCTCCAGCTCGGCGTCAAACCGGGCCAGGAGCGCGTCGAAGCGATCGAGAAGCGTCTGCATCGACCTGGTATCCCCCGGTGGCCAGGGGTCTGCAAACCCCGCGCAGCTACTCGGGCTGCTCGATGGTGATCACGCGGTTCGCGCCGCCCGGCTTGGCCAGCACCTGCAGCGCCCCGCCGAGCCACTGCACCTCGATCTTCTCGATCGTCGTGGCCTCGCCGAGGCCGAAGTACAGCGGCTGCGCGCTCTGGGACATGTAGCCCGACTGCCCATCGTGGGCCTGGACGAAGACACGCCCCCCCGCGTGGACGCGTACGACGGCACCCAGCCCATCGCGACTGGCCGAGCGGCCGCGCAGCCGCACGCCAACCCAGTGGATCGCCCGCCGCTGGGCCAGGTCGCTGCGCAACACGAGCGGCTCGGTGTTGAACTCGTTCGTGACGATGTCGAGATCGCCATCGCCGTCGAGGTCGATCAGGATCGAGGAGCGGCTCGACTTCGGGGCCCACACGACGGCTGCCCCATCGCATGCAGCGCAGTCCTTGTGCGCGGCATCGGCGCCGTCGCCGCAGTCGAGGTCGAACCAGGGTGTGACCAGGGAGCCGGGCCGGGGTTCGACCCCCAGCACGAACTCCGCATCGACGAAGCCCTTGGGGCCGCGGCCGAGCAGGAGCGAGTTGATGCCGTAGCGGAAGGGGTAGCTCATGCCGCCGGTGACGAACACGTCGGCGAAGCCGTCGGCATTCACGTCGCCGACACTCAGTCCCCACGGCCAGTAGGTCTCGGCGCCCACGCTGTCGCTGACTTCGACGTAGCGGCCGTCCGCCTCGCGGCGGAAGAGGGCGTTGCCGAAGATGCTCTTGCCCTCCGACCGCAGGATCGACTCCGGCCAGCGCATGTCGGACTTGGCCTTCTCGATGTCCGGCCCGCTCCGCTGGCTCATGTCGGAGTGCATGTCGGTGATGTAGAGATCGAGATCGCCATCGGCGTCCTGATCGAAGACCTTCACGCCCATGGAGCCCCAGGGCGTCATCGGAAAGACCTCCCGGCTGCGACGCCGGAAGGCGACCCCCTCCTGGTTCTCGTAGTAGCCGTCGTGCCCCTGCATGTTGCAGAGATAGAGGTCGAGCCAGCCGTCGCCGTTCACGTCGATCGGGGTCGCCGAGCCGGTCCACCCGCCATCGTCCAGCAGCATGGATGTCGTGACGTCCTGGAAGCGGTTCTTGCCGAGGTTGCGATACAGGATGCTCGGCTCGTCGCGCTCGCTCTTGAGATGGCCACTGAAGCCATCCCCCATGCCCACGTAGTAGCGGAACGTGCCGCGATCCGTGCCGGCCGTCGTCGAGTCGTCGAGGACCTCGGCGACTTCGTCCGTGGTGTACGTACCCACGTTGCAGAGGAGCAGATCGAGCAGCCCGTCGCGGTCGAAGTCGAAGAACACACCGGCCGAAGAGTGGCCGCTGTAGGTCAGACCGGCTTCTTCCGTGACATCGGTGAACTGGCCCGATCCGTCGTTCAGGAACAGGCGGTTGCCGCCACGCACGGTGGTGACGTAGAGGTCGGGATCGCCGTCGTTGTCCGTATCGGCAAAGGACGCCGTCACCCCGATGGCGTCTGCGACGCCCACCCCGGCGCGCTTCGTGATGTCCTCGAAGCGACCGTCCCCCAAGGCCCGGTAGAGCCGGTTGCTGCCCACCTGGTTGGAGAAGTAGAGGTCCAGGTGGCCGTCCCCGTCCACATCCGCGGCCGCCACGCCGTTGCCATGGTCGTAGTGCACCGCCTTGTAGTGCTTGCCCCCGTCGTCGACCATCCGGTTGCGGAAGCCGATGCCGCTCGCATACCGCGCGTCCGTGAACGTGAAGTCATGGGCCACGTTCCACGCCGCGGCGGCCTTGCGCTGCGCCGCAGCGCGCGTGGCCATCCAGGGGCTCGTGAAGATCTCGTCGGGGAAGCCCAGGCGCTGCGGACGGGGCTCGGCCGCGAGCGTCTCGACCAGGGCCATCACCTTCTCGACGCAGCCCTCGACCTGGCTGTCCACCAGCCCGCGGATCTGCCCCCGGCGGTCGACCACGACGAAACGGGCACTGTGGCCGATCGGCATGGCCTTGTTCTCG
>JARGNS010000171.1 GCA_029213105.1 Planctomycetota bacterium | reverse complement strand
CGCGCGCGCGGCCAAGGTGAAGGAGCTCAAGCTCGAACTGAAGGCCCACAACGGCAAGTACGTGGAGCTCCAGCCGGGTTGGCTGGAGGTCCGCAACCTGGTGATTCCCGCGCGTCAGGCGTGGCTGCGCGCCAAGGGCACCGGCGAGGAAGCCGCCCTCAAGGAGGCCTACGACCAGGCCAGCGCCGCCTCCCAGGAGACCATCGACGCCGAGGCCGACTGGAACCGCCGCAAGCTCGAGATCGAGGACGCCATCGCCGCCAACGGCGGCTAGCCGGCCCCCAGAGCGCCACCGGGCCCGATCCCCAGGCTCCGCCGCAGGGCCGCCCGCGGGAGGCCTGCGGCTTGCGCTCAAGTCCTTGCCCCGCATACCCTGCCGTCCTCGGGACGACCGAGTTCCTCTTTCCCGGGAAATGCCGCCGGGCCACTTCCGCTCAGCCGGATGACGGGACCGAGTACCCACCGCATGCCGCGGCGGGCACCTGGATGGCACCCGATCGACGCACGGCTGGAGAACAACCATGAAGTACGAAGCGAGACACATCACGACCGCCCTGGTGATGGCCCTCGCCCTGACGGTCGGCGCCTGCGGCGACACGTCGAAGTCGGGAGACCAGAGCTCCTCGACGGGCAGCGCCGCGAGCACGACGGCGGCCAACATCACCTTCCGCACGGACCCGACGGACGTGGAAGTCTGGCTCGACGGCAAGAACGCGGGCACGACGCCCGTCGTCATCGCCATCGAGGCCGGCACGCACGACATCGAGTTCAAGCGTGAGGGCTTCACCTCGGTGAAGAAGGACGGCGTCGAGATCCAGGCCGGCAAGGACCTGACCGTCTCGACCGCCCTCGCCGTGAGCGGCGAGCCCGAGGCGCGGGTCAAGACCCTCCTCGCCGCGCTGGGCATCCCGGAGCACGAGAACATCGCGCCCAAGGCGCACCGCGGCAGCACGCCGCCCGTGATGCTGTACTGGCCGAAGAAGACCGTCCGCAAGGAGGGTCTCACTACCTGGCGCATCGAGCTCGTCGAATACGACGACGACGGCTTCCTCGTCTTCCGGAAGGGCAAGAAGGAACTCTACCGCCAGCCCTTCAAGGCGGAGTCCGAGGTGATGGAGGGCGCCCTGCCCACCGCCGTCATCGAGGCCCTGAAGCGCGGCACGACGATCACGTGGGGTATCGACTTCGAGAGCAAGCGTCAGAAGGACGTGATGGCCAAGTTCACCGTCTCCGACGGCAAGGCCCTCGCGAAGAAGCTGAAGAGGCTCGAGAAGCGCCAGGTCTACCGGCGTGCCGGTGCCCTGGACCGGCGCATGGCGCAGATCGAACTCAAGCGCAACTACCGCTACTACACCGAGGCCCTCACGGACTCGATGAGCGTGCTCAACACCTGGCCCACGACGCAGATGGCCGACAAGGTCATCGCCGACTCCCTGCAGCGCCTGAAGCTCAAGGACAGCCTGCTCTACACCGAGATCATGAAGCGCGTTCGCGGTCGTGGTCCGAACAAGGGCGGCAACAGCGGCAACGGCGGCCTGGGCACGGTCACGCGCCCGCTGCCTCCCAGCCTCGTGGCTCCGAAGTTCAAGCAGCCTGCAGCGGGCAAGGCCGACCAGGGCGCCATGGGCCCCGGCGGCGTGGGCATCAAGCCCACCCCTGGTGCCGGCACGGACGCTCCCGGTACGACCCCGGACGTGGGCGGCAGCAACGACTCCGGTGTGACCGTCGATCCCGCCAAGACGCGTGAGCAGGACGAGCAGGCCCGTCGGGCCGAGGTCGGCGTGCTCGAGACGACGCTGGCCGAACAGGAGAAGATCACGGCCGAGCTCGAAGAGGCGCAGCAGCGCATGCAGGACGCCAACCAGGCGGTCAAGGACGCCATGGCGAAGGTCAAGGCGGCCACCCAGGCTGTCGATGACGCCCAGCAGGGCGTGCGTGACGCCCAGGCCACCGGTGACCCCACCAAGATCGCTGCCGCACAGAAGGAGCTCGAGAAGGCCACCCAGCGGGCCGAGGGGCTGGCGGACGCCGTCAAGGCTGCCGAGCAGGCCAAGAGCGAGACGGCCAACCAGAGCCGCGCCCTCATGGAGCAGCACGGTACGGCGGACGATGCGAAGGCCCGCGAGGAGGAGCTCAAGCAGAAGATCGAGCAGGCCAAGCAGCCCAAGGAGCACGAGCAGTACGCCGAGGGCATGCCGCGTCCCGATCGCGTCGACGAGGACCCCCTGGCCGAGCCGACCGAGAAGGACTTCGGGCAGGAGGCAGAAGCCGTCGTACGCAGCGGACTCGAGACCGAGATCGCCAACGCGAAGGAGCAGCTCGAGAACGCCTCGCAGTGGATCGACAACTCGTCGAAGGCCGTCGACCTTGCCAAGACGGCCTATGAGGCCGCCAGCAAGGAGATGGACGACGCCGAGGCGTCTGGTGACACGGCCCGCATCGATGCGGCCGAGTTGGCGCTCGGTCGGGCCCACGAGCAGCTCAGCCGCTCGGCCATGGAACTCGAGCGGGCCACGGCGACCAAGGGCCGCGCCGGCAACGAGCTGGAACGGGCCAAGGCGAACCTCGACAAGTGGGACCAGGAGGCCGGACAGCGCGAGGCCGACAAGAACGACCCGGCGAAGCGCTAGAACGACCCGATCACCCGATCCCAGCACCGACGGCCCGGAGGGGCGTGCTCCGGACCCGTCGGTTCCCACCACGAAGGGGCGGCTCGCATGCGAGTCGCCCCTTTGTCTTTTTTGAGCACGGTCGACCGCATGCCCGCCCCCGCCCGAACCGGAGCCCGAGGGCCCGAGGCTGCCGCGATGGTCGTCTCCACGGCCCTGGCCCCCTTCCTCCGGGGCTGGCTCCTCGCCGCCGGCGTCGGCCTCGAGCCCCGGGCGTGGGGCTGGCGGCTCTGCCTGCTGCTCGCCGCGATGGGCATCGCCCTGGCTCTCCGGCACCCCGCGGCTGCCGGGCGGGTAGATTGAGCGCACCCCCCGGAGAGTCCCCGTGAGCATCACCGTCACCCTCGAGTTCACCCCGAACCCCGACACGCTGAAGTACACCGTCTCGCAGCCGCTGCTCGAACGCCCTGCGGCCTACGAGTTCACGGACGCGGCCCTGACCGAGGGCGCCCCGCTGGCCGCGGCGCTCTTCGCCGTCGAGGGCGTGAAGGGCGTGATGATCGCCCAGGACTTCGTCACCGTCACGGTCACGGGCCAGTCCATGCTCGGCCCCGTCAACAGCGCCATGCTGAAGGAGATCCCCGCGCATCTCGAGGCCGGCCTGCCCGTCGTGACGAGCGACTACGAGCCCCCCTCCGACCACGGCGAGGACAACTCGCAGATCGCCCAGCAGATCAAGTCGATCCTCGACCAGTCGGTCCGTCCGGCCGTGGCCCGCGATGGTGGCGACATCGTCTTCAACCGCTTCGAGGACGGCATCGTCTACCTGGAGCTCAAGGGCTCCTGCTCGGGCTGCCCGAGCTCGACGGCCACGCTCAAGATGGGCATCGAGCACCATCTGCGCGAGATGATCCCCGAGGTCCAGCAGGTCGAAGCGGTCTAGCAGGTCGTAGCGGTCTAGCAGGTCGTAGCGGTCTAGCCCGCCTTCGGCTTCGGCGCCGGTGCGAAGGTCACACAGCGGCGCGACATGCTGCCGCTCTGGAACCCGCTGATCGGGAACGTCGCCGGTTCCCCATCCTTGCGCGCACCTGCCGCAAGCAGCAGCGGCACGAAGTGCTCGACCGTCGGATGGTTGGTGCGCGCCGCCGGCGCCTTGCGCTGCCAGTCCAGCAACGCGTCCACGTCGTTGCTGGAGAGGACACGCGTCGACCACGCGTCGAACTCCTGGGCCCAGGCGGGCGTCGCCGTCCCCGGGCGCCCCAGGCGGCGCAGGTTGTGCGTCATGCTGCCGCTGCCCACGATCAACACGCCTTCGTCCCGGAGCGGCCTCAGCGCACGTCCCATGCGATAGAGCGTCTTCGGATCGTGGCTCGGCAGCGACAGGGAGAGCAGCGGGACGTCGGCCTTGGGGTACATCCACTTCATCGGCACCCAGGTGCCGTGGTCGTGACCGCGCTTGGCCTCGTGCCGCACCTTCATGATCGGCGCCAGTTGCTGATGCACGCGCTTGGCCAACTTCGGCGCCCCGGGCGCCGCATACCGCACTTGCTGGAGCGCCTTGGGAAACCCCCGGAAGTCGTAGACCAAGGGCACCGGGCGCGTCGCGCCGATCGAGGCCGGCCGGCGTTGGTAGTGCGCCGACACGCACAGCACGGCCACGGGGGTGGGCAGCGTGGCCGTCCAGCGGCTAAACTCCGCCCCGCGTACCTTGTCCAGCGCCAGCATCGGGGAGCCGTGGCTCACGAAAGCCGCCGGCATGGACGCCACGGTCCGTGCGGGCGGCGGCGCAGCATCCTCCGCGCTGGCCGGGCGACCGGCCGCCAGCCAGGCGGCGGCCGCAGCCGTCCCCGCGAGGAGTTCACGTCGACTGAGTGACTGCCTGTCGTTCACTTCGCACCCCCGGTATCGATGATCGCAAGAAGCTGACGCAACGTCCGCGCCACGGCCTTGGGGAGCTGAGGGAGCTTGCCCTCGATCGCCCCACGGGCCGGCGCGGCCGCCACCCCCAGCGTGTAGAGCTGGTACGCCGCCGACGAGACGACGTCGGCATCCTTCGAATCCAACAGCGCGAGCAACACGGGAAGCGCGAGGCTCGCCCGCTGCTCGGCATCCCTGCGCAGCGCCTCGACGGCCTTCAGGCGGACCTGGGGATCGGCGTCGGCCAGCCCCTTCCGCACGAGATCGCGTGCGGCCGCGTGGATTGCGCCCGCTCCCTCGCCCTGCTTGAAGAAACCGCTGCCCGCGACATCGAGCGCCTCGATCTTCTGTCCGGCCCGGCCGCCCGCGAAGGCCGCCTCGAGCCACGCGTAGCCTGCGACGCCCTGTCGCTCGAAGGAGAGCGCGGCCGTGTAGCCCACATCCCAGCTGTCGTGGTCGAGGAGCTCGAACATGCGCTTCGGATCGAACCGCCCCAGCTCCGCCACGGCCTCGCCCAGCTCGAACGGCTCGCCGCCCTCCGGGTCGCCTGCCATCGGCCCCGGACGCCACAGCCCGCCTCCGTGCTGCAGCCGCACGAGCAGCACCGGCAGCAGGTCCGCACCCTCGCCCCCCAGCCGCCCCACGCCGCTCGTGGCATACGTCCGGATCTCGCCATCCTTGGACGCGAAGCCCTCACGCAGGATCTCCGCCACACGCGGCGTGCCCGCTCCGGCCAGGTGCGCCGCCGCGCGCACGCGGATCCACAGGTCGGCATCCTCCAGGCCCAGCGGGATCATGGCCGTCAGGCGTGGATCGCTCGGCCGCGGCCGCCCGTGGCCATCGACCCCCTCGAGCCGAAGCAGCATGGACAGGATGCCGCGCCGCCCGAAAACACCGGCCTTGCTCCAGGCCGCCTGCACCATCGCGGGCTTCAAGGGCGCGAGCAGCGAACACGACTCGGCGAGCCGCTCGCGCAGCCGACGATCCTCGGTCTCCAGACGTGCCAGCAGGCGCGGGAACACGCCAATCGCGTCGATGCCGAACCGCGCGATGGTATCGGCCGCCGTCATGACGGCACCTCGGTCGTCGCTGGCGAGCATCTCGAGCATGGTCGCCATCACATCGTCCGGTTTGACGCCGAGCGTGCTCAGGGACGCCGCGGACGCCTGGCGCACGCCACCATCCGCGTCGCGCAGGCTCTGCAGGAGCTCGGGGATCGACGCCTCGCCATGCTTGGCGAGCAGCTTGGCCGCATGCTCGCGGATGTCGGCGTCGTCATCTTTCAGGAGGTCCAGCAGCGCGCCCCGGACGGCTTCGTGCGGCCCCTCGACCTCGCGCAGGGCCCAGCACACGTCGTGGCGCACGCGCACGCGCGGGTCGCGTGCCAGGACGAGCAAGGCGCGAATGCCCTCCTCGCCCGCCCCCGCGAGTGCGCCCGCCACGATGCCCGTGGGATCCTGCCAGTAGCCATCGGCGTCCTTCGCCCCCTTCGCGTACATCGCCCGCAGCACCTCGACGAGCCGCGGTACGACATCCGGCCCCATCGAGGCCAGCAGTCGCTCCACCTCGTACTCGACGTGATCCCACGACACGGAGATCCCCGCCTCCGCGGCTTCCTTCGCCGCCACGGCGCGATCGGCGAGGACCTCGCCGATGTAGCCCACGAGGGCCGGCGCAAGCGGCACGCCCTCGGCGCCGAGGTCCTCGATCGCCGTGACGAGATCACGCTTCAAGCCCCAGCCGCTCTCCTTGTGTTCGAAGATGCGGATGATGACCGGCACGTGCTCGGGGGCGAGGGCCTTGCCGTCTCCGTAGCGGCCTCCGCGCAACGCCATGAGCAGGCGCCCGACGGCCTCCTGCTTGGCGCGGCCGGCCCCCACCGCACTACCCAGGATCTCGTTCAGGTGCTTGAGGGTCTCCTCGCGCCGCGAGGCAAGCTCGGCGAGCGCGAGCCCCACCAGGGGGTTGCTCTGCCCCGGAGGGATCTCCGTCAGGGCCCAGCGCAGCAGCCACTCGAAGGGGAAGGGCTCCTTGCGATGGATCGCACGCAGCTTCTTGAGGGCGGCGTCCTGCCGATCGGGATCGCCCGAGGCGCACTCGGCCACGAGCGCCCGGATGTGGGCCGGTACCGGGGTGCCCGCCGCAGGCGGCTTCGCCGCCTCTCCCCGGGCGCTGCCCTTCAGTGCCGGCGCGCTGCCGTCGCCGTCCTCGAGGTCCGGCGCCTCCGAGGCGGCGTCGTCGCCAGCGTGGGCGGGCCCCGAGGTCGACTGCGAGAGGGCAAGCCACGAGCCGCCGAGGGCCACGACGAGCAACAGCACCACGACGAGCAGCCGCATGGCGGTGCGCTAGCTCCGCTGGGCCGTGCTGTACCACAGCACGGCGCCAATCAGAGCAACCAGGATCACGACGCCGACAACGATCATGGGGCCATGCTAGCGCCGGGGCAGCCTCAGCGGCCGAGCTTGTGACCGCCGTGCACGGTGATCTCGGAGCCGTCGGCCACGAAGGCGCTCGTCGGCTCGCCCGAGAGGGCTTCGGCGAACTGCGCGCCGTAGACGCTCGCCGCATCCAGATCGAGTTTCGACCAGGTGGCCTCCCAGAGCCGCCAGGACGGATGCCGCACCTCGTACTCGACCGTCGGGCGCTGGGGATCCCCGGCGTACCCCCAGTAGTGTTCGGTGATGAACTGGGCCTCGGATCCGGCGGCGGCCGCCATCGGCTCGCCTTCGATGCCGGCACTCACGCCGTGCCAGCGCCCGTCGAGCATCCACTCGTAGCTGACCGAGCCGGGCTTCGGCCCCGCGGGTTCGGTGATCGCATGGCGCATCGGAACCGCGTGGTAGTTCTCGCCGTAGAGCGTGCGTGCCACCCAGGCGATCGCGCGCTTGGGTACGAGCTCCTTGACGAACACGACGCCACGCCGCCACCCATCCGCCGCCTTGTGGCGCACGTAGAAGCGCAGATTGACCTCATCGAAGTGCCGATGAAAGGGGATCGGCACCCCCATCACGCGTGTGTCGAGGAAGCGAAACCCCACGACGCTGACGTAGGTCTGGCCCTCGAAGAA
>JARGNS010000001.1 GCA_029213105.1 Planctomycetota bacterium | reverse complement strand
CAGAGCCACAAGTGCGACCTCGGCCTCGAGCACAAGTACGACACCAAGGTGCAGTACCTGGCGCCGGCGCACGAGGCAGCGGTTCGGAACTACACGACCTGCCCCTTCGCGTCGGAGGGCTGTGCGTCGACGTGCATCAAGACCACGGGGCAGATGGTCTACCCGACCCACGCCCGTGCGCGCATCATGAAGACGCTGCTGCACTTCCTCGCACCCGACGCGTACTTCGAGCAGCTGCGCTGGGAGATCATGCGGCACTCGCTCCGCTCAGCGGCTCGCGGCTACAAGCCCGCGGTGCGTCTGAACGGGACGAGTGACGTGCCGTTCTGGGACGGGCGAGACCAGCGGCTGGACTTCAAGGACCTCGGCAAGGGTGCGACGTTCTACGACTACACCAAGCGGCCGATGACCAGGGGGATCATCGACGCGGTCGACGACGGGTGGCACTTCACCTACAGCCTGTCCGAACACCCTGACTCCTTCCGACGCTCCGCCTCGTGGGCGACGCTCGGAGTCAACACGGCGGTCGTGGTATCTGGTCGACTCGGCGTGACCCGCAAGGTCGCCGCCGCTGTTGCCGCGGAACTGGTCAACCGCGGCGCCTTCTACTCTCGCCCGACCGTCTCGGGCGATGACCACGACCTTCGCTTTCTCGACCCGAAGTGTGGCGGTTGGGTGATCCTTGCCGCTAAGGGTGGGAAAGCGAAGCGAGACACGACGGGCTTCGTTGTGAGGTTCGACGAGGACAGGCTGCTGGGCACTGACGCCTCAGTGGTCGACTGCATCGTCAACGAGAAGGAGGCAGCATGACTACGACCGAACGACTGACTCTGCCGGGGGACATCCCGGGGGCGCTTCGCGCTCAGACTCCTGCCGTCGTCGTAGAGTACGGCGGTGCGCTCAACCATCCCGCGAAGGGCAAGAATGTGACCGTCTTGGCGGTGCAGGCGGCCCCTAAGGACCAGCCGTGGGGTGTCAAGAAGGGCGACCTGTGGGCGCTGGTTGCGTGGTGGCGCGGAGACCTCGGGGACGCGGCCCGGTCCTGCTGGGTTCCGGTTGAGTGGATCGCCCTCGCCCAGCCCGACCCGACGGGCGCCGCGCACATGGCGTGGTGGCTCGGGAACCGGCCCATGGAGCGGGTGCGCTCGGCGGTTGATGCGCTCGGCATCCATGCCGTTGACTACGAGGACGCGATGGACGCGTGCGTGAGCCCGGTTGACGGAAAGCCAGACATCGGGCGAATCGACATCCTCCGCCGCGTCGTCCTCCACGTCGCCGGCCGTGAGGTGCCCGCATGATCGAGAAGGCCCTGGTGCTCAGCACCGCGCACGTCCCAGACGACAGCGAGGTCTACACATCGTGTGACCTTCTGTTCGAGGACGGCCACCCCCGATGTGAGACCCACGTGTACGGTTGGATCGTCTTTCTCCTGATCGAGGAAGTCCGAGAGTGCCCAGAGTGGTTCGAGCCGATTCGATCCTACGCGATGGAGAAGAAGGCGTCCTTCGTCATCTTCGACCAAGCCGCGTCCATCATCAACGACCTTCCCCTCTACGACTGGTAAGGACACAACACCATGGGATACACGACCGACTTCGAGGGCTCGTTCAAGCTCGACCGCCCCCTCGACCCTGCGCACGCGCAGTACCTGCTCAAGTTCGGCATGATGCGCCGCAACGCCGTCAAGGCCGCGGCCCTGCCCGACCCCATCCGCGAGGCCGCAGGCCTGCCCATCGGTCGGGAGGGCTGCTACTTCGTGGGTGCTGGAGGAGACTTCGGCCAGGGTGACGACGACTCCATCACGAACTACAACTACGCCCCGGAGGGTCAGCCCGGTCTGCGGTGTCAGTGGGTGCCGGACACCGGTGAGATGCGCCACTGGCGGGAGGGCCCAGACCTCACCGCCTGCGACCGCATCCAGTGGGACGGCAACGAGAAGTTCTACTGCTACGTCGAGTGGCTCGAGTACATCATCGCCCACTTCCTCAAGCCGTGGGGCTACGTGCTCAACGGAGAGGTCGAGTTCCAGGGCGAGGATCGATCCGACATGGGCCTGATCGACGTCACCGACAACACCGTCAGCGTCAAGTGCGCTGTCATCACCTACGAGTGAGAACGACATGAGCGACAACGAAAGCGACAACTTCCTCTACTACCTCGGCGGAGGCATCGCGCTCTTCGTTGGGCTCACGGTAGGGCTGACCTACTTCTCGATGCAGATGCGCGAGATCACGGTCCCGTGGGCCATGGACATCGACCGCACTGCCGTCGAGCACAGCCGCCAGTACGCCGAGAGCAACACCCGATGCTACCGCGAGAACCGCAAGGCGGCGCTGGGGATCGAGTCGGATCTCCGGAACCCCTACCTCGCTGCCGATCACATCGCTGCGTTCCGCGAGCATCGCGCGTTCCTCCAGAATGAGGCGTGCCGCTGTGGCTCCGCCGTCCCCGAGTCGAGCCGGTCGCCCGGCATGACCAAGTACCTCTCCACCTGCAACCTGTGAGCAACACCATGAACCTGAATCTCAAGTGCCTCCTCTTCGGCTTCGCCCTTCTCGGCGGCTGTCCCGAGACTCCCCCCACCAAGTCCGACGCCGAGGAGCACGCCGCCGTCGAGCGGCAGCAGCAGGTCTACCTCGACGCCCAGCCCGTGCCGATGTACGACTGGTCGCTGGAGCGTGACCGCGCCACCCAGCTCTACGACGCGCGCATGTCGAGCCCGCAGACGTGGTCGGTGTGGCGGAGCGCCCTGGGGAGCATCGAGGGTGACTGCGCCTCGTCCGGCTACCCGCTCCCCTACGGCGTGAGCCTGACCTCGCCCGAGCACGCCAAGCTCTGGCGCGGCCACCAGAGCCGAACCAGCGTGACGCTGCCCCAGGCCGAGCCCAACGGCCTCTTCACCAACGGCCTCACGACCGAGGCGACGTGGGTCTTCTGCGTCGTGGACGGCAGCGTGGCGCCCGTCTACGTCGAGACCAAGGTGACGGTCTACCCCTACGCGGTCAACGTCGACTACCAGACTGGTCGCGTCTCGCCGGCGGGTCGGCCCTCGGTGGTGATGACCGAGCGCTGAGCCACGCACAACAGCGGCCCCGTCCACAAGGGCGGGGCCGCACTATGGTAGGAGAGACCATGACGGACGAGACGAAGAGGCCGACGGCGCAGGACATCGAGGGACTTCGGAAGCGCGTCAACGCGGCGTGGCCGCTGCTCATCGCCGCGGACCCGCCGCACAACCCCAACATGATGCGCATGCAGCACGACGAGTGGGATCGGGACATCCGCACGCTCGACGCACTGGAGCGGATGGTCCGAGCGGAGGGAGGGCGGGTGCCGGAGGTCGCGGGTGCGGTGGGGACGCCGGTGTGGGAGCACAGGGGCGGCGTCGATTGGCGCGCACACACGGGGCCGACGACCGCCACGATGTATACGATGTACGCCAACGACACGTGGTGGACGCGGTACCCCGACGGAGGCGTTGGCGAGATGGTCGACGAGGGACGTGGAACCCTCGCCGCCAACATCCGCGCCGCCACTGCCTCCTGGAACGCCGCGCACCCGGGCCTGCCGCCGGTCGTGGTTCCGGAGGTCGAGGCGCCGGAGGATGTGGGGGACGACGGGTCCGACGATGGCGGGTGGATCGCGTGGGAGGGCGGGGAGTGCCCGGTCCCGCGCGACACGCTGGTCGAGTGTGATGGGCGCGACGGGGGCACCTACCCGGCTCAGCCTGCCCACTTCTTCTACTGGGACAACGTGGGCGAGCCGTCGGACATCGTCCGCTACCGCATCGTCCCCGAGGACAAGCCCGAGCAGACCCCGGCCGAGCGCGTCGCCGGCATGTCCGACGAGGAGGTCGAGGCGCTGGTGACGGAGGCGGGGGTGGGGCCTTGGTTGCCCAGCGCCTTCGTCCTCGGGGGCATGCGCCGAGACTGGACGCCGGACTGGCGTGCCGTCGACTCTGCCGGTGGGGTCTGGTCCGCTGGCGAGAAGCGTAGGCCGGGCGAGGGTCGCGGCGACACCACCACCCCCGCGGGCCGCATGGAATGCACGCGGCGGTTGGCGGTGCATCTGCTCAAGGACGAGGCCCCCAATGGTTGATTGCCCACGACAGGCGCTCGAGGAGACGTACCCCGGCATCCTCGAGCGCCTCGGCGTTGAGCCCGACTCGATGGTCGGAGACCGCTACAAGCTCTCGAGGCAGGAGGTACACAACCTCCGTACTCGACTGGGCGTACCGTCTCGGACTCTCGAGGAGCCGACGCCAGAGATCGAAGAGATGTTGGGCACGATGCCCGACACAGTCCTCGCCTTCCGCCTGGAGGTAGGCACCGCCGCAGTGAAGCGGTGGAGACAAGAGCGCGACATCCCGAAGTGGGATCTCGCTGACCTGTAGGACCGAGACCGTACACCGCCAAGGAGAGACCATGAGAGTTTTGGTTGCATGCGAATACTCGGGCAAGGTCCGAGACGCCTTCACCGAGATGGGTCACGACGCGTTGTCGTGTGACCTGCTGCCGACCGAGTCGCCAGGCCCCCACCACACCGGCATCGCTCGCGCGATGACCGCACAGTGGGGTTGAACGATGCTGACAGATGCTGAATACAAGGAGCTGGACGCCGCACTCGCGAGCGCGGGGTTCCCGCCCATCACCGGCGACGACTGGGTCGACCTGCTCGCCGATCAGGTGTCGGAGGCGGCGACCTTCGAGATGACCCACCCGGACTCCCGGGTGTCCATCGACCTGGATTCGGTCGTGGAACGCACGGTCCGCGTGACCTTCGATGGTGAGGCGCGGGACATCCCACCCCGGCTGATGTCCTTCTACGCACAGGCTTCGAGCCGCCGGCCCGCCCCGGGGCGCGCCGGTGTCTCCGACCCTGAGAGGTTCTCGGTCGACGCCACGCTGGTTGAGTACACGACCACGAAGCTCGTCGTCTTCGTCCAGACGTTGCCCGTGGCCGTGTGGGTGACCTCAGCCTTCTACGAACTGGAGATCTCATGAACAACGACAACCGCCCGCCCGCCGCCAACGGCCTCCTCGCGGAGCAGATCGAGGAGTGGGTCAACCAGCTGACCCGCATGCGAGCGGGAATCCGGCCCGACGTGAAGGGGGTCATCGCCGGCATGGAGGAGGTCGCCCTCGACCTGCGGCGCAAGGAGGAGGCCTCGCCCGCCGTTGAGGAGAAGACCCGGCTACGTCGGCGCATCACCGTCGTCCGGTACTGGTTCGAGGACGCGGACTACGTCACCGCCCGGGGAGGCAACCCCGTCGCGGCGTGGGCGGAGCAGGTCAAGGAGGAGTTCAACGGGTGCGTCGTCGACGGCACGGCGTGCGAGGGCGCCTCGGTGCTCGACGTGGCCCGGGAGGTGGTGGCGGAGACCCATGAGGACGGCAACGTGACCGCACGCTTCGACGCGTGGCTGGACTTCGAGTACCCGGACCAGGGCAGGAGCTTCGCCAGCGACGCCGACGTCATCCAGCACATCTTCTACGACGAGGGCGGGGTCGCTGGCGACTTCATTCTGCTCGGGGACGCGGCCGACGAGCCCGCACCCCAGCCGACGCCGCTGCCGAAGCACCGGGAGCGCAAGCCCGGCCTGGACTACGACTGGGGGCGCCTGCCGGTCACCGTGGCCGCCGGTGGCGGCGCCAGCGGCGACACCATCCGTATGGTCTACAAGGGCCTGCTCGACCTCAACGCCGACATCGAGTGGGTCGAGGACGGTCACATCGTGCGCCACGTCGTCCGCGTAGCGGCATTCGAGCAGCTCGACAACCTCGAGCCCGTGCTCATCGGTGAGATGCTCACTGACCAAGGCGACAGCCTGTGCAGCCGCGTCGTGCTCCGCTTCTCGTCAATCCGCAGCGTGGAGGTGTCCTGATGACCAACGACAACAAGCTCTTCGGGGTCAAGGTTCGCTACCAGCGTATAGGGAGTGACGAATGATCGAGCGATACAAGGGCCGTCGCGTCGACGGCGCCAAGAAGGTCAGCGTCTACTGGAACCTGCACAAGCAGTGCTTCTCGGTGCGGCAGGGCGGGCTCGTCGTCGGGCACGTCCCGACCATGTTGATGTTGCGGGACGTCGACTTCGTCGTCAACGCCCGGGGTCGAGACCGTGTGCGGCGCGAGCGGCGGAAGAACGTACACGCGTACGTCCGAGGGTACGTCGACCTCGCGGACGAGGGCATCACCGACGCACGTCCCGTGACCTACAACCCGTATGTGGACAACACGTTCGTCGAGCACTCGAAGTACGACTGCGGAACTGTCCAGACCCCCGTGGCCGACTCGCGGCCTCGAGTGCTCCTGTCGGTCGCCAACACCGAGTGGGGCAAGTCCCCGCGCATCTTCGCGGAGCGAGCATGATCAGCGAACACGACACCTACTACGAGGTGGTTAGGGCAGGGCCGCACGAAGGCAAGGTCGCCAGCCTGTACGAGCTTCGGGCGATCGTGGAGGAGGAGAGCGACGGGAGCCTGCACTTCTGGCGCTCCAGCCTCGAGGCGCTCTACGATGACGACGAAGAACGCTTCGCCGTGCTCGCTCAGCCCGGCTGGCACAACGACGGTCACACCCTGCTCAACTCTCACGGGCGCGTCATCGCCTGGATCGACAGCAGCCGGTCCGCCCGCGTCCGCCTCGCCGGGCCGTACTACGACGTCTCGACCATCGTGCAGATCCCCTACGAGCTTGCTCGAGGAGACTACGAAGCGGCGCTGGGAAAGCTACGGTCGTTGGTCAGCGAGTTCGTCGCAGCCTTCGACCGCTGCTACCCGTCGTGACCCGTAAGCCGCGGTGGCGGACCCGTGACGGCACGCTGCTCGTCGAGGACGGTGGTAGGACCCACCACGTGCTGACAGCGCCTGTGAGGGCGTACGGACCGCTCTGTGTCCACTCGAAGCACTACGACGTGGAGAAGCCCCGACCGTCGCCGGGGTCGTGGATGGTGAAGTTCCGCTTCCTCACCACCGACTGGAAGACCAAGGCGTGGGTCGTGACCCACTGGGCATCGGGGGTCTCGATCTCCAAGGGACCGAGGGGGCGAGGTTTCAAGTCGAAGCGGGCCGCGCGCCGGTTCGCCGAGCGACTCGTCGGCGAGTACGGTCACGTCCTCGATATCGGGGCGTGCGTGCGGACGGACGACGCAGTAGAGCGAATGCGTAGCCACACTGACTACGGCAGCATGGTCAAGTACATCAACTTCCTGATCCAGGAACTGGAGAGCCGATGAGAGCCATCGTAGGCGCGAGCACCACGAACGACGCGCGCATCCTGATCGCAGCGCTGGAGGGTTGTGGGTGCGACGAGATCGTCCCGTTCGCCATGCCCTCGGGACCCATGGTGCCGGAGCTGGTCTCCTCCTTCGTGTCCGAGGCGATCCGCAACGGCGGCAACTTCGCAGTCGTCACGCGGCTCGGGCCGGACACACACCGGGTCATCAAGGCCTGCGCGAATAGTGCGGTGCCCTGCGTGGTCGTGACCAGCAACGCTCGACCCTACCTCAACACCGGGGCCGTCGTCGTGGCCCGCCACGACCGAGAAGGGCTCGCCCGGATCCTGCAAGAGATCGTCGCTTCGCACCGGGCGGTCGGCGCGTGAGTCGAGCAATCGAACACTACATCGACCGGGAGCGTCCGGTCAGTGGAGACGACATGAGCGACGAGAACGTGAGCGCCGAGGAGGCGCGGGGGCTGCTCGCAGCCCTGTCCCCAAATGAACGATGGTGCGCGACGCCAGCGGAATACCGCGACAGAGAATGCATGGCGAGCGCCGTCAGGCGGTGGGCGGAGAACGACCTGCGGCCAAGCAGGCAGGGTGGCGAGATTGATTTGTGGGCTGTGTTCAACAGCCATGGCGCGTCGTTCCCAGTGGGCGGGCAGGCGGCATCGTTGCTGGCAGCCGCCGCCCCCGACCTCGCCCGCACCGTCATCGCCCGCACCGAGGAGGTCGACGCCCTGCGCGCCCGTGCCGAGAAGGCTGAGGCCGAGCGGGACGAGGCGCGGCGGGAGCGGGGCCGGCTCGCGCGGATCCTCGCAGTCGAGCGCGGGGACGAGTCGCAGGCCCCGGATGGGTGGCGCGTCGGGGCAAGCGGGTGGTTCGCCTACGGTGAGGACCCCGGACAATGCGACCGGGAGGTGATGCGCGAAGACCTCACCGAGCCGTGGCTGTGGGTCGTCTACAGCGACGAGGGGCCAGCAATCAAGCAGGGTCCCGCGCCGTCTGCGCTCCAAGCCATGGAGGCAGCCGACGCCGCCCGCGGGGAGGTGGCCGATGGGCAGTGACCCCCGCATCCTCATCGCCGACGACCGCCTTCAGGGATTCTTCGTGTCCGCCCGGATCGTCACGACCTTGTCGAGGCGGTCCTCCCACTCTCGACCGACATTCGCGACCTGCACGTTCACGTTGGTCGAGCTACCGCCCTTGCCCGTGTCCTTCGGGTAGAGCCCCGACCTGTCGAGCAGCGACTCAGCCGCCTTGATGCGGTCGCCACCAGTCTGGTCGGGGTCGTTCGCGATCTCCTCGATGACGCTGAGCATGCGGTGCGCTCGGTTCTCGAGTTCGCTCCGGCGCCGGATCAGGTTGACTCGGTCACCCTCGACCATCGCGGCCTGCAAGTCCTCGTCAACCGCGAGGATGCGCCAGGCCACGTTGGTCGGGATGTCGAGCGCCTCCGCCGCCTGAGGCAGCCGCATCCCGCGGCGGAGCATCCCCTGCAGCACGAGTCGCGTCTCGGGGTCAGCGACGAGGTGATCGTCTTGGTTGATCCGCGCGAGGATCAGGTCTTTCGTCGAGTCACTCATGCCGAAATCTTAGCATGTTTGACAGGTGTGTGCTGCCACCCTACCATCAACCCGGAGGCAAGAAGTGTGAGCAATCCAGTCTACACGCGTGTCGTGAAGCGGTACCCTGACGGGTCTCGCCTCGTTGAGCACAGCGACAAGTTCGGCACGCAGAGCGTGTTCGTCAACCCCAATGGCGCGACCTTCCCGCTCCAGACCGAGCGACCCGAGACCAAGGTCTCTGTCATCTGGAGCATCGCGGTCGCGGCCATCTTCCTTCTGGTCGCCTACGCGACCAAGCACGGAGCCTGAATGAGCAACAAGTACCAGCGGATCGTGCGGCACGGTCCGGTCTACAACCAGGTCAAGTCGATCTGTGACAAGGAGGGTGAGCGAGGACGCAAGCTCACCGAGGTCGCAGAGGAGCTGACCGTCGCGCTGGTCGAGGTCTGCTTGAACGCGGATGTCGACCTCGAGGTGGCCCACAAGGTCATCGACGACTTCAGCGCGTACGCCGAGACCCGTTCGTCGGAGGTCGCGGTGTTCCGCCTCGCGGAGGCGGCAGAGGCATGAGCTTCTGGGTCAGCCTCTACGACGACCTCTTCCACCCACAAGCCGACATGCGGCAGATGACCGGAGCGGAACTCGTAGAGATGCTGACCACCCCCGTCGAGGCCTACCGGGTCTGGGACAAGCGGACGATGCCCATGTGGTCGCCCGTGCGCCTGAACCCGACTCGAAGGGCGAAGCGGAACGTCGTCAGTGCCTCGTGCCTCGTGCTCGACTACGACGACGGCACTCCGCTCGACGAGGCGACGCAGACTTGGGACCCTTGGTACCGAGTCCTGCACACCTCGTGGTCGCATCGACCCGACCACCACAAGTTCCGGGTCGTCATGCCGCTGTCCCGCGACGTGACCCCTGAGGAGTACGCCACGCTGTGGCGCTGGGCTGAGTGGCACTGCGACCGCGCCATCGACAAGGCATGTAAGGACATCTCTCGAGCGTGGCTGCGGCCTGCAGTTGACCTCGAGGATGCCGCGCACCGAGCCAAGTTCGACGCCGGCGCGGTCGGCGGACCGCTACTCGACCCTGACGAGGTGATGCCTCTGGCGCCTCCCCTCCCGCCTCGACCGAAGCGGGAGCCGATCAATCTGGCGGACCTGCCGGACATGAGCCACCTCCGCGGCCTGCACCTCGACCCCGCCAGCCGGGAGTTCTTGGGGCACGAACTCGGAGGTGTCGTCGACGAAGAGAAGGTGAGACTCGTTGAGTGTCCGAGGTGCCGACGCGCCTCGGTCTGGTGGTGGCTCGATCCAGACTGGATCGTGGACGCCATGTGTACCCACAAGCAGAGCTGCGGCTGGAAGGGTCCAGTCGCGGCGCTGTTCGAAACAAGCACCGACCTTGACGGTGCGCTGGAGCAATGATGAGTGACGAAGCAACCAAGATCTGCAAGTTCTGGAACGACATGGACCTCGGGGCGCAGTGGAAGCGGGACCTCATTCGCCTGAGCGAGTTGGTCGACCTGCCGACGATCGTCTTCTGCGGCTACACGCCCGGCTTCAACGACGGCGATCCCTGCACGCACTCGCAGATGTACGCTGGCATCGCGGGCTTCAACGACGACTACTACGTGTTCATCGACGAGGACGGCTGCGTCTCGCACATGGAGGTGTGGGACCTCCGGTACGACGACGCGGGACTCGAAGACGCGCTTGAGAAGGGCGTGTCCAAGGAGTTCGTCGCGAAGTACCGTGCGTATTCCGCTCTCGATTACGGTAGCCCCGAGCAGGCGGCTGCGCGCAAGGCGCTCTACGATGAGCCCTTCCACGGGTTCCTCGCCTTCATCACGGCGGGCATCGAGTTCGTGACCGAGACGAACACCGAGGGGACCATCCGGGTCATCGACGGCAAGGTCGTGATCAAGTCCGAGTTCGTCGAATATGGGTACTGAGGCGCGGCGCGGCGCCCGGGTCTTCATCGACCCGGGCGCCTGGCGCTTCGCGAAGTTCAAGTACAGCACCCTCACCTTCGCCGGGCACTACCTCGACCCCGCGGTCATGGAAGTGGTCGAGATGATGGCGAAGGGTCTCGAGCGACCGACCGTCACCTACTGGTGCCAGCCGCTTGCGGCCGGAGAGTCCTTCGGCCACTGCCGCTGGCACGCTGACGGAGAGGAGGCTGCTTGGGAGACCCACCGGCTGCTGACCTTCGGAGGCACTCCGACCGAGGGTGACGGGGGTGCGGTGCTCGAAGAGGGGTACGTCTGGGAGTACTCCGGCACGTACCTCCACCGGGCGCGCCCCGCCACGACCGCTTGCGAGCGGATGCTGATCCGCGTGAGCGACTGCCTGCTGAAGCCGAGAAACCACCTCGAATGGAGCATGTGATGTTCAGCCCCCTCAAGGACCAACCGCAGTACGTCTACGTCGTCCAGCCGGACGGTGTCGGCGCCGCGAACTTCCTGATGAACGAGGAGGCCCGCCTCCCCGGCATCCTCGCGTACGGTCACCACAACGGTAGCCGCACGTGGAACCGCATCAAGAAGGTCCGCGAGGCGGGCGAAGTCGACATCGAGAGCTTCGACTACTACCGATGCTTCGTGCCGCTCAACTGCGCGTGGCTGTTCGAGTACCACCTCGCTGAGGCGGGGCTCGACTTCCGCGTGGTCGAAGCCGTCAACGTCGACGACATCTTCGCGTGGCCGACCGACCCCGAGATGCTCGAGACCATGGCGGTCTACGGCCGCTCCCTCATCGAGGGGATGATCGAACGGCGGGAGGTCAAGCCGTTCGTCCTCGACCTCGTCACCGACTACCAAGCTCGCGCGGTATACTGGGCGGCCACCAGGCCGTGGGCGTTCTACTGCATGCCCGCCGGATGCGTGTCCGGCGAAACGCGAGTGAAGATCAACCGCGCCGGGAAGGGCACTGAAGTGACCATCAAGGGTCTCGCCTCGGCGTTGCGGGGTGGGTTCGCGACCGACGCGGGTCGCGGCAGGAAGTGGATCCTCGACATTCCGACAGACGCTCAGTCTGTGATCGACGAGCGCATCCGCCTCAACCGCGTAGTGGACGCCTTCCCTACGGGTAAGAAGGTCACGTGGACGGTGGAGGCTGGTGAGTTCTCGATCAGAGCCACGCTCGACCACAAGTTCATGACTCCGGAAGGGTTCCGCGAACTCAGAGACCTGAGGGTTGGTGACGTCGTCCAGGTGCGTAACAACGATCGCAAGCGGGGCCGCGGGCGTAGGACACGTTACCGGCAGCGCGGGGTGCGAAACCACCCGTACGCTTCGACGTACGAGAGGAAGCGCACGTTGACGAGGCGCAGCGGGGAGAAGTACCCTCACGTTGCGACTGTCTGCAGAGTGCCGCAGCATCGACTGGTGGCGGAAGCGCGGGCCTCAGGCATGGACGTCGAGGCGTTCGTTAAGAAAGTCCGGTCTGGTTGTCACGAAGGACTGACCTTCATCGACCCAAAAGTGTTCGCTGTTCATCACGTCGACCACGACTCGAAAAACAACCACCCCGACAACCTCGAAGTCCTCACTCACTGGGATCACGCGAAGCGACACGGTGACGAGGCGTGTGCGAAGGATGTACTCTTCGGCGTGAAGTGGGAGGAGATCAAGAAGATCGAGGAGTACGGAGAGGAGGACACCTACGACATCTCGATGGCTGGGCCGCACTACCACTACGTCGCCGAAGGTTTCGTAGTCCACAACAGCGGCAAGACGCTCTCGTCGATGCTCGCCTCGCTCACGCGGGGCGGCTCGGTCTGCGTCGTTGCACCCGCCAAGGCGCGCCGCGTCTGGTGGGACCAAGTCCAGGAGTACACGAACATCGTCCCCTACCGCGTCATCCCTCAGGGGCAGATGCGGAAGGGAGACCAGACGCTCGACGAGTACCTGCTCGAGTGCAACCTGGCGGGCCGCCGACCGTTCGTGGTATTCGGCATGCAGTTGGTGGCGGACTACCTCCAGCAGATCATGGACCTCAGCGCGTCGGTGCTCATCATCGACGAGACACACAATCTGGGACAGGCGAAGCGTTGGAAGCCGATCAACGAGGGGGATGGCTCCGTATCTTTCCAGAAGAGACGGACGTCGACGGACACCCGGGAGACCCGGGCGGTGGCAGCGATGGAGGTCAGCCGCATGCCGAGCCTGAAGCTCCGCATCGGTCTGACGGCGACCCCGCTGGACGACGGGCGCCCGCGGCGCCTGTGGAGCCAGCTCGACCTACTGGCGCCGGGGTCGTTCTCGATGGGCTTCCGGAGCTTCGCGCTCCGGTACTGCGGGGCGACGCCGGGTGAGTTCGGCGGACTCAACGACAAGGGCAGCAGCAACCTCGACGAGTTGAAGGCCCGCGCCTCCTACATGCTGCAGGAGGTCACCCACACCGAGTCGCACGGCCAGTTGCCGCCGACCCGCGTTCAGGTCGTGTGGCTCGACAAGTCCGACCAGAACCGACCCGGCGCCTTCAAGCGCATCATCGCCGCGGCTGAGAAGCAGGCGGTCTCGACCGGCACCGACTTCGACAAGGAGCGGGCGATCGAGGCCAACCTCATGGCGGCCGCGTCTGTCAAGCGCCGGTACATCCTCGAGGAGGTCGTTGAGGGTCTCCGCGGCGGCGGCAAGGTCGTCTTGTTCACCGCCCGCCGTAAGGACTGCGAGGACTGGGCAGACCTCGTCCGCAAGGCGCTGGTCAAGGACGTCAAGAAGAACCTCTACGGGGGCCGGATGCCCGACCTATGGTGGGGTCACGGAGGCACCGACGAGCGGGAGCGTGAGGACATGGTCTCCGACTTCCGCAAGTCGGACGGACCCTGCATCCTCATCGGGACGGGGCAGGCCTTCGGCGAGTCGGTGGACGGTCTCCAGACCGCGAGCCTCGCCTTCTTCGCCATGCTGCCTTGGCGGCCCGGTGACTTCGAGCAGTGGAAGGGGCGCTTCGACCGCATCGGTGGGTCTCCGACCCTCCTGAAGGTGGTCCTCGCCAAGCACACCTACGACGAGAAGATCGCTGGGATCCTCGCCGACAAGATGATCCCGATCCGAGACTTCCTGGAAGCCGAGCAGTACCAAGGCATGGGCGAAAAGCTACTTGGTACGGACGATAAACAAGCAATGAGCGCGTCAATCTTGGCGTCGCTCTTCGGAGGTGACGAGTGACCAGCGAATGACCCATGACGACTCGACCGAGGAAGTCGCGCCTGTGATCAAGGTAGTCCCGCACTACCTCTACTACCGATCACCGACGATCCCCAAGAAGCGAACTCCTCGCCAGTGGCTTAGGGTTCTGCTGAACAGCCTCGATGTGGCGGCGCTGCTCGCCTTCATCGCCCTTCTCATGAGACTCATGGAGCAAGTGTGAGTGCAACCAACCGCGGCGGCGAGCGTGACAAGCTCGACCGTTACTACACCCCCGACTACCTCGCCAACCAGCTCGTGGGCCTCCTCGACCGAGAGGAGCTTCACACCGTGGTCGAGCCGAGCGTAGGCGGCGGCGCCTTCGTCAACGCCGTCTACAAGCACACGAAAGGCAAGGCCACCGTGGTCGGCGTCGACCTCGACCCCGAGGCTGACGGTAAGGACATCGTCGACGAGTTCTACCTCGGCAAGTTCGAGGAGGTCGCACACCTCGTCGAGAACGACTACCCCAGCGTGACCGCTGTGGTCGGCAACCCGCCGTTCTACGCGGCGGAGGTGCAGGTACGTCAGTCGCTTGAGATGGCCCCGGTGGTGGGCTTCATCCTGCGACTGAGCTTCCTCGCAACCATGCGCAGGGCGAAGTTCTGGTCTGAGACCCCGCTCTCCGAGGTCTACGTGCTCTGCCGTCGACCGTCGTTCACCGGCGGCGGGACGGACGCGGCCGACTACGGCTTCTTCGTCTGGCGCCACGGTCACGTCGGAGCGCCGTCCATTCGCTGGATCATGCCCGATGGTCGAGTCCACCCGGAGACGCCATGACCAGATGTACTCCAGAGGTCACCCGCGGCCTCTTCGTCTACCTGTCGGGCTGTTGCCTCGACGATAGTCTTGTGGTGTACGACGGGCGCGCGTACGAGTGGGTCCGAGAGGCCCTCGAAGCCACGCCCTACTTCGAGGAGAGGGGTTTGGAGTTCTGGGCCAAGTACGACGACGGTGCCGCCGACCTCTTGCGGGGGTTGTTGGTCAGCAACGATCTTCTCGAGTACGGTACCTCGCCGCGAGGCGCTTGGTTATCAGATACTGGACGCGCCGCGCTGATGGTGCTGCAGTCGCTGCCTGAGGACTTCGACTACTTCAACGACGAGCGGTCTTGGCACCGTCCGGGCGGGCAGTGCGACAACTGCGACGCTCTCACCTCCTTCAAGGCCTTTGTCAGGGAGGTGGACGCCGCCTTTTACGCGGCGCGTGCCGTCGTCGACGGCGGTGCGCCGTGAAGTGCCCAAAGTGTGGCGAGCGGTTCTACCAGAAGAAGGGCCGAGACAAGGACAACCTCGATGAGTGGTCGACCTGCAAGCCGCTCATCCTGTGGGCCGACATCGTCACGAAGGAGCACCCAGAGTCCGCCGGCTACGCCCGGCTCCGCGAGTGCCGAGCTTGCGACCACTCCGCCAAGACGATCGAACTCGTCGAAGACGACCTCCCCCACCTGCTGCGCGGCATCGAGCCCGACATCTCGGCCAGCCCCCGGCTCCGTCAGCGCAGTACGGACGTGACAGCGACTGTGCTGCACCGCATCTGCGGACGGCCCGCGGCTGAGGTTGCTCGAGCGGTCGGGTGGGGCGGTACCGTCGAAGGCCTCGAGCGGGTCACAAACCTCTACATGTTCTGGAGTCACGATGAAGATCGACGTCCTTGACCGCGGCTTCGTCCGCCTGGTTGAGACCCACGGGAGCGGTGACGCGGGGGTGCCGGAAGCGGGCATCATCGAAGCGGCGCGCCAGTCCACGCAGGGCTCGTTCCGTGGCTGGGAGCGCGACAAGCGCCTGCTGCGGTACCTCTACGTCAACAAGCACTCGACCCCCTTCGAGTTCGCCGGCATGACGCTCGAAGTGAAGGCCCCGGTCTTCGTCTTCAGGCAGTGGCACCGGCATCGGACGCAGTCGTACAACGAGATGAGCGCGCGCTACGGTGAGGTCCCCCTCGAGTTCTACGTCCCGACCGTCGACCGCGTGATGGCCGACGGCGGTGCGAACAAGCAGGCGGGGGCGAAGCGGGGAGCACGGGCACTGACCGAGGGCTCCACCTACGACTTCGTCTGGCGCTTGGAGTGCGACCAGGCGTCAACTGCGAAGACCTACCTGGAGGCGATCGAGTCCGGCGTACCCAAGGAGTTGGCGCGGCTGGCCCTGCCCGTCTCCCGCTACACGCAGATGCGGGCGACCGCGAACCTGCGCAACTGGCTGGGCTTCCTGACCCTCCGCCTCGACCCCCACGCCCAGTGGGAGATTCGACAGTACGCCGAGGCTGTCTACACCATCATCACAGAGCAGTTCCCGCACACCGCGGCGCTGTTCGAGGAGACGCGATGAGCGACAAGATCAAAGTGACGATCAGCGACGAGGAATACGCGCTGGAGATCAAGCGGTGCTACCTGCCCGTGAAGATCACGCAACCCTGTCCGGAGTGCGGGCGTGAGGTCGTCCGAGACCTCGGGGAAGACTACCTCAGCTACCCCTCTGTCGGGGTCGCGGAGGATCTGTGGATGTACTGCCGGGGGTGCAGTCACGAGTGGGAGCTGTTCATCAAGCTCGGTCTGACGGTCGATGTTCTCGAAGGAGTGTGACATGAGTGAGTTCAAGAAGTGGCATGACATCGGCGGCCTGCACAACGTCCTGAAGTACCTGAAGATGCTTCAGTCGCGATGCGGGGCGACGCCTCCGACCGTGCGGTACCGCGCCAAGATCAAGCTCCACGGCACCAACGCCGGCGTCCGCCTCGACAGTGAGGGGGCTCACTTCCAATCGCGCAACCGAGACCTGAGCCTCGAAGCCGACAACAGCGGCTTCTACGCGTGGGCTTCGCAGTACGACTGGCAGTGTGTCCGCGACCTCGGCGAATACGTCCTCGTCATCTACGGTGAGTGGGCGGGCCCGGGCGTCAACGGCAAGACCTCGCTGAAAGACATCCCCGAGAAGACCTTCTTCATCTTCGGTGCCGAGATGACCAACCCCGATGGCGCCGTGGACAAGTACTTTGACGAGGACGAGCTGCACGGTCTTCTCTCGCTGCTCGCGCAGTGCGACAACCCGCCGCCGTACAAGGTCCTCCCGTGGGCGCCCGACTCCGAGATCGCCATCGATCTCAACTCCGCGGTCGACGTGGCGAAGCTCCAGAACCTCGCCAACGACATGGTCGAGCAGGTCGAGGTCTGCGACCCCTACGTCAAGGAGACCTTCGGCGTTGAGGGGAACGGCGAGGGCTACGTCTGGTACGCTGACGTCAACGGGGTCTTCGATCCCAAGCTCCTCTTCAAGGCGAAGGGTGCGAAGCACCAGGGCAAAAAGGCCAAGGTCGCGGTCGAGGTGGACGTCGAGGTTCTCAAGTCCATCGAGGAGTTCGTCGAGACCTTCGTGACTACGCCTCGCTGCGAGCAGGGTCTGACCGAAGCGTGCGGCGACGAGTTCGACATCAAGAAGACCGGCGTGTTCATCGGCTGGGTCTGCAAGGACGTCGCCAAGGAGTCGAAGGACGAACTCGAGACCTCCGACCTCACGTGGAAGCAGGTGTCCGCCGAGGTCGTCCGCGCGGCCCGCACGTGGTACCTCGAGGGGGTCCAGCGTGTCTGAGCCCATCCTCATCGACACCGGGAAGTCTCGGACAGGCTGGAGCTTCTGGGGACCTGCTTTCACCTGCGACCAGCTGTGGAAGTTCATCCAGGTAGATCAGGTCAAGTTCGGCAGCGCCGACGCTCTGACGCAGGGCTCTATGGGTCACACGCTCCTCGCCCACTACCTCGTCCGGACCGAAGCCCAGCGCGGCGGCATCGAGTACGAGGGAGAGTGGATCGAGGACCCGGACTACTTCCTCGACCCCGAGGAGGCTGTCCGCGAGTGGGCCCGCCGGCGCGAGGCTGAGGGCGTCGAAGCCGCGTGCTTCATCGGCAACACGCTGACGCTCTTCACCGAGTACCGCCGCCGCGAGCCGGTGATCCGAGACCGGGTCCACGCAGTCGAGACCCTCGCCAAGCTGACGCTGGGCTACGACAAGCTCGGCCGGTTCGGTCTCTGGATCGACGAGAAGCTCAAGGACCCGTTGGTTCTCGACTGCCCCGCTCTTGGTGACGGGCATCCGAACGTCCCGGCGCTCAAGCACGGCCACCCCATCGAGGTGACGAAGCGGTTCGACGCGGTCATGGACCACCGCAACGATGGTCGCCGCTACATCCACGACCACAAGATCACAGCGGGCGGGGTCGGGAAGTCGCGGGCTGAGCAGTACTCGATGGACGGTCAGTTCGCGGTCAACCGCATCGCGGGTCGCCA
Organism: Planctomycetota bacterium; assembly: GCA_029213105.1. GTDB lineage: Bacteria > Planctomycetota > PLA2 > PLA2 > JAEUHO01 > JAHEIK01. The sequence continues at coordinate 55,167 of JARGNS010000001.1, read as the reverse complement.
GATGTACGGCGACGCCTTCGGCGGCGTGGTCTTGAACCTCGTCCAGCGACGGTCGCCGTGGACCGTGAGCAAGCAGTTCGTGCCGCCGACCCCGGCGCGCGACGCCGCGTTCGCAGGTCAGATCTACCGGAAGGCGCACGACCTCGCGAACCTACTCGTCCACGAGATCGACGACCCCAAGGCCGCCATCTGGCCGATGACCCAGAACGAACTCGTGTGCTACCACCGCTACGGCAAGTGCGGCGCCTTCGAGCGCTGCCAGTACGGAGACTGACCACGGCTTGATTCACAATCACGATAGGATCGTGAACGAAAAAGATACACGACCACCGCCTTGGGCCGTGCTAAGCTCCTTGAGCCTTTCGGGGCACTACAACAACAACTACTACATACCTGGAGCGACCCGTGAGTGACACGGTCATGGGGCTCGTCTTCGGACAGCCCAAGCGCATGAAGACCTCGATGGTCGTCAGCGCATTCCCCAACGCCCTGTGGATCCCGGGCGAGGGAATCAACGCCATCAAGAGCGTGGCGGCGAACGAGTACGGCTTCGAGCCCATCATCTACGAGCACCCAATCCGGACCCTTCCGGAGCTGCTCAGCCTTCTCCGCATGCTCGTGGACAACGGCCTCGTGGACCAGTACCCCGCAGTGTGCGTGGACGGCTTCACGGCGCTCTGCGACGCCAGCATCGCCTTCTGGCAGGAGAACCCCGAGATCACGCAGAGCGGTAAGGTCGACAAGTTCGCGCCCTACCAGAAGCTCAACAAGAGCCTCCTGCGCATCGCCGAGGCCAGCCGACACATCGGCGTGAACCTGTTCCTCGTGGCTCACGAGCAGGCTCCCAGCAACGGTGACGGCGGCTTCATCCCAGGCGGTCCGTCGCTTGGGTCGAAGAAGCAGGTGACTCGAGTCCCGGCGTGGTGTGACTTCAACGCCCGCGCCGTCGTGAACAAGGACTACCCCGACCCGTGGGCGCAGGGCGGCCTGTTCGTCAACATCTGGGACAGCAACTGGGTCACGGGCGACCGGAACGGTGTCGCCTACGCCGAGAGCCCGCCGAACGTCCGCGAGATCCTCCGGGCCAGCGCCGTCGACTACCGCCTGACCCGCATCGCCGGGCTCGAGTGGCAGGATGAGGTCGCCGACGTGGTCGCCGACGTCATCGCCACCGGTACTGGTGACGACCTCATCGACCAGGCTGTCTCGGCCGGTCTGGCCGCCGCGTCGCGCTTCGTGACCGAGAGCGGTCGCCGCGCCCAGTTGCACATGCGCTGGGCCGTGCAGGACGGCATCGCCCGCGGCGTCATCCGCAAGCGACGCTCCGCTTCCATATTCGAGAAGCTGCCGACCCCGGGCAAGAAGAAGTCGGCAGGTCCTCCCCCTCCTCCGTCCGAGTGACGGCTGCGGTCAGCAGTCTCTGACTACCACAACAACAACAACCGCAACTTCCTGAAAAGAGAGCATACCTCATGGGTTTCGTGATTTCCGCCAAGACCTGCAACGACGTCAAGGCTGGCGCCCGCCTCCCCGACACCGGCTACTACAAGGTCAAGCTGACCAAGTTCGAGGACCGCGGCAAGACCGACTCGAAGGGCAACTTCAGCTACTTCCTGCACATGACCTTCGACGAGTCCGGTGCCAAGCACCGGGACATCGGCTCCTGCCCCTTCGGCGCCGATGGTGAGATGGCCCCCGCGCTCCTCCAGCTCGACGAGGAGACCCGCAACACCAAGATCTCCGGCATGGTCGCCCGCCTCAAGATCGTCGCGTACTCCGCCGGCATCACCGACGACTACATGAACGAGAACGGCCTCGACACCGCGTGGTTCGAGGGTCGCGAGGCGTACATCGCGTGGCTCGAGCGCCCCAAGGACACCCCGAAGGGTCAGAAGGCCTACGGCGAGATCGCCGACTTCATCACGAAGGAGGAGTTCGACGCCAAGGTCGCCGCCGGCGCGGTGCCCTCCGACAACCGGAACTTCGCGTGGCGCCGCGGCAACGGTGGTGGCGGCAACGCCCCCCGCAACCCCGCCGGCTCGGCCGCGAACGGCGGTGGTAGCCGCACGATGCCGCCCCCGCCCCCGAGCGGTGGTAGCCGGCCGATGCCCCCGCCCCCGACCCGCTGAGCAGGGCAGCGTAGAGTGACACCGCGGCCCCGTCAGTTCTCTGGCGGGGCCGCTTTCATCTGGAGCATCAATGAGTATCGAAATCGGCAGCAAGTGGGTCCACCACTCTGGCCGCAAGTACGAGGTCGTCCTGGTTTCGAACCAGCACTCGACCAACATCGTGCGCTACCCCATCACCATCAGCTACCGCGGCCCGAACGACCGCATCTGGTCGAAGCCCATCGACCGGTTCATCGCGACCATGGAGCCCGACAATGGCGACGCTTGACGTCAGCAACGCCTTCCCAGTCGACGACATCATTGATGTCGGCCTCGCCAACCTCGTCGGAGAGGCGCACTCGACCGCATTCGACAAGGGGTGGTGGGACGCGCAGACCCTCCCCAGTCAGTCCGAAACCGACTACGACCTCGTCCTCAAGACCGTGCCGGAGAAGCTCGCGCTGATCCACAGCGAGGTCAGCGAGGCTCTCGAGGCGTACCGCGAGGGTGAGAACCACACGTACCTCGACGCGAGGGGCAAGCCTGAGGGCCTGCCTGCGGAGCTGGCGGACGTCGTGATCCGTGTCGCCGACTTGTGCGGCGCCCTCGGCATCGACCTCGGGGAGGCTGTCATGAGGAAGATGGCATACAACAAGACGCGCAGCCACCGCCACGGTGGGAAGATCTGCTGATGACCTACGACCCCCGCGAACACGGCGCAGACTGCGACCGTTGCCCTCTCGGACCGAACGGCTGTCTCCGTGATGGCCCCTGGCGCCCGGTCAAGCCGGAGCTTCGCGAGGGGTCCACGGTCCTCGGTATCCTCGAAGCCCCCAAGCAGGACGACCAGCAGTACGGTCGTCCGCTGGCGGGCCCCGACGGCGGTGAGTGGTCTCGATCGCTCGCCGCCGTCGGCCTCAAGCGTACTCACATCGACCTCGCCCACGTCGTGGCCTGCCGCCCCCCGGGAGCGAAGGCACCGTGGAAGAAGCTCGACGCGACGATCAAGCGCCAGCGCAAGAAGATCGCGAAGGACTACAAGCGCGCCGGCGCTAAGGCCTCGAAGGCCAAGGAGATGGCTGCCAAGGAGGCGCCGCACCCGGTCGAGTGCTGCCGACAGCACATGTTGCGCATCGCCTCGAAGTACCAGTACATCCTCCCGCTCGGCACGACGCCTTCTCAGAAGCTCCTCGAGACCACGAACTCGATGTCGCGTCTCGAGGGCGACATGATCGAGCGGAAGGCCAGCCGCCTCTTCTGGGACGCGTTCGACTGGACGCAGGTCGACTACGACTGGACCGTGAAGGTCGTCCCCACGTTCGACCCCGGCTACATCAAGCACGCCCCGAAGTTCCGGCCGCAGTTCACGGCGACCCTCGGCAAGGCGCTGCGCTGGTTCAACGACGCCCTGTTGTGGCGCGAGCCGGAGGTCCTCAGCCAGCCAGCCCCGCAGCAGTTGCGCGAGTGGCTCTCGGTCGCGGCGCCGTTCTGGGTCTACGACTACGAGACCGACGGCATCAACGTCCGCGACATCAGCATCGACTGCCTGTCGATCGCGACCCCTGACATGGACGTCGACGGCAACCCGACCATGCCGTGGGAGACGCCGCATCAGGTCGCCCGGGTGGTCGGCATCCACCTCGACATGGACCTCAACCGCCGCGCCGTGCCGTCGCAGCGCGTGCGGGAGTACGGTCCCGAGGAACTCGCGGAGATCAAGGAGATCATCGTCGAGTTCCTGACCGACCCAGCGAAGCTCAAGGTCGGCCACAACGAGGGCTACTTCGACCGTCAGGTGTCGGAGCACTACTTTGGCGTGCGGCCGCAGCCGTCGCACGACACGCTGTTCGACACCCGATTCACGCACCCCGACCTGCCCAAGGGCCTCAAGCCGACCGGACGCCGCATCACGGACGTCCACAAGTGGGAGACCAGCGAGAGCGGGGAGGGCACCGCGACCTCTCGCCTCACGGTCAAGGACCGGCTCGTCTACTGCCAGTTCGACACCGTGGTCAACGCCCGCATCAAGGAGCCGCTGCACCGCTCCGCGGATGAGAACGGAGCAGCGCGGCCGCTCCCCGACTGGGCGAAGCCCGTGGACTGGCCGAGCGCCCGTCCGTGGGACCTGCGCAACCTCGACCACGCACGGCAGGACCTGTGCGTCCAGATGCACCAGAACGGGGTCTACGTCGACCAGGCGCTGGTCAAGACCCTGACCGAGAAGTTCGAGAAGGTCTCGGTCGACCTCAACGGAGACCTGCAGGAGCTTGCCGCGCGCGTCGGCCTGAAGAAGCTCGACATGGGCAGCGTCGAGGCAGACGACGACGTGGTGAACCCGCGGTCGTTCGACCAGATCCGGAACCTCCTGTACGAGGACTGGGACCTCGGCTGCCCCTACGGCATGGATGCGAAGGACTTCTACACCCAGTCGGGCCTGCCCGGCACCGGGGACGCGGTCCTCCGCGCCCACATGTCGAACCCGGAGTTGTCAAAGGACCAGTTCAACTTCCTCATGAAGCTCCGCCAGTACCGGCGCGTGGTCGTGAAGGTGCTCGGCACCCAGCTCCGGTCTCTGACCCCGCTGGGTCTGACCAAGAAGGGGAGACTCCACCCGGACAGCCGCATCCGGTCGAACTGGAACAGCCACACGACCGCGGTCGGTCGATTCTCTTCGAGCGGCCCGAACATGCAGAACCAGTCGAGCCGCAAGGACCTCGGCGGTGTCCGCAAGGTCTACTGCGCGGCGCCAGGCAACGTCCTCGTCGGGTGCGACCTCAGCGCGGCTCACCTCGTCATCACGGCGAACTACTGGCAGATCGAGCGCCTGCTCGACTGCTTCGATCAGAACCTCGACCCGCACTGCTGGCTCGCTCACGACCTCTTCGGGAAGGACTTCGAGAACGCATCCGGGTGGACGAAGGGTTTCTCGCTCAAGGCGACCCACAAGCCCTCGAAGAAGGGAAAAGCTGGGCAATTACGGGAACTTACGAAAACATACAGGTACGCGTCAATTTATTGGGCGGGCGCGGAGACCAAGCACAGCGTCATCCGGTCGACCGAGATGACGGGCTTCAACGAGAAGGGCAAGCTCGAGACCTCGCTGCCGTACCTGAAGTTCGACCTGCGGCAGGTCCGCTACTTCGACCAAGTGTGGCACGAGAGCGAGCCCGACTGGAAGCGTGCGTGGCAGTCCATGCTCGACCTCTACGAGCAGCAGGGGTTCATGGAGGACCCGCTCTTCGGTCGCCGCTCCGGCTCGCTGCAGGAGGGCAAGAAGAACGAGGTCGTCAACTACCCCGTGCTCTCCTGCGAGTCGGCGATCATGTCGATCGCCGAGATGCGCGTCCTGCGCTCCTTCCCCTCTGGCAAGTGGGGCCCCGGAACGGGCATCACTGCGCAGGTCCACGACTCCCTCGTGGTCGAGGTGCCTGAGCATCTCGCGGAGTGGGCTCAGAAGGAGATGACGCGCCTGATGACCATCAAGGTGCCGGGATGGCCCGTCCCGTTCACCTGTGAGGCCGATGTCGGCCGTACTTGGGCGGAGGTGTGAGTTGAGCCGAAGGCCTAACAACTGGCGATCGGTGGTCAACCCTGACGGTTTGGGACACACGTCTTTCCGCTCGCAAGTCGTCGCCGATCCTCAGGTTGAGCGGGGGTGGGGCTGCCGCCTCGGCCTTCCGACCCTTTGGGTCAAGTACGACAAGCTCGACGGTAAGCGTCACATCGCCGTCGTTCATCCGAATCAAGTTCGCCTCGAAAACCCGAATACGCTGACCCGGCGTCGTCACGGGACCTCGAGCGGACACCCCAACCAACGGGTCTACTGCGTGCGCTCGGGGGGCGCGATGGGGTCAGAACTGGATTACCCGATCACGCACTGGAAGATCGCCAGACCTACGCGATGAGCGCCTGCCGTGGGGCAGTCGCAAGAGACCGCATAACGCTAAGGAGGTGTGAGTGACCGCGTGGATTCGTGCGAAGAGGCGTTGGTCTGTCTATCTCCGCGACGGACTGCGCTGCGTGTACTGCGGAGTGACGATCATCGAGCTAATCGACGAGAAGGGTGACAACTTCCTGACCGTCGACCACCTGAAGCCAAGGAGCAAGACGAGTGACCCACATGCTGCCACGAACCTCGCGACGTGCTGCTACGACTGCAACCTGCTCAAGCTCCGCAAGTCGGTGCGAGCGTTCTGCGCCGAGCGCGGCCTCAACTACGGAGCGGTCCGTTCACGACTGGCTCGCCAGCGGAGAAAACCGCTGCGAGAATACGGACCAGCTGCAGACCTACTGCTTGGGCATACTCCGGGTCTGCGAGGACTCGGCATCCACCAGGTCGTCTACGACCATGACCAACTGGTGAAGCAGCAGTGGCGCGACGACTTCGACGCGGAGTACTGGCGCCACTTCTCGAACCAGCGCGACCTGTTCTGCCGCGAGTGCGGAACCCCCCGAGTGACCGACGACCTGCCCTTCTAAGGAGCAACCATGAGTGACCTTCGAATCTTCCTCGCCCACGACCGCGCCACCCCCGACGAGAAGATCGACGACTGGCGTGACATCCTGACCGACATCCTCTCCGAGGCCTACCCCGACCGCGACGTGACTGTCGTCGCTGGCCGCGACGACTACAAGAAGCGCGCCGCCGAGGCTGGTGGCTGGAAGGCGTGGCCCCAGACCGTCGTGAGCGGTGCTCTCTGGGACGGAGCGCCCCGCTTCCACGGCATCGTGCGCCCCGCCCAGTACGTCGAACAGACCGATGTCACCGCTGGCCGACCGACCTTCGAGATGATCGAGGGCTTCCGCCGTGAGGGCAAGAACGCCTGGGTGTGGGACACCCGTACCGACGAGATCTTCGACGTCGCCAGCATGGACCGCCTCCCCGGCGACTCGTTCAAGGTCTGGGGCCGCATCATCGTGGAGCAGAACTGATGTCCGACTACACTTACAAGGTCACCGTGCCTGTCATCATGCACATCCACCTCGAGGTCGAGATGGACCGGCACGCACTCTTCGCGGCGGGCGCCGACGATCAGAGCGACCGAGAGTTCGAAGCGAGCCAGAGCGACGCCGTCGCCGAGGCCGTGAAGGCGGTGTACACCACTGGATCTGGTGGCCTCGAGTCTTCTCGCCTCGACCGCCTCACCTCCGGCGGGCTTGACGCAGTCCTATGGGACCAGATCGACGCTCAGGAGCAGAACTGATGACTGACACGCCCATCGCCACCGAGGTCTCCTTCAACCTCAAGTCGACCGCCGGCAAGCCGAAGAACTACAAGCTCGGCCTGCTCAACCTCTTCATCGGAGCCAACGGGACCGGCAAGACGACCGTCTCGCAGGCCGTTGCGCTCGCCGTCTCTGGTGCCGCCGACGACGTGGCGGGTCGCCAGATCTGCTCCGACCCCTCGACCCTGATGGGGCTTGCCTACCAGCGCGGCTTCGACGGGGGTAAGCTCTTTGCCCGCGTCACCCTGAGCAACGGGCAGGCCTGCGAGTGGAACACCCACCGCGACGGCGCCCGGGTCAAGACCCCGACCCACATCAAGCCCGAGTGGGTCCAGCCCGAGACCAAGGACGCGCATAGCCCGCACCTGATCTACCGAGAGGTGCGGGAGGTCTTGGCGAGCAACGCGAAGGCTGCTCGTGCTCGGCTGACCGAGTGGGTCTGCGCCGACCTCGACGACGCCGCCATCGAGACCGAGTTGTCCAAGCCCGACTACAAGGTCTACGTCGACCTGACGGAGGGTCTCGACTGCAGCCACATCGACCGGTTGACCCAGTCCATCAAGCTCGCCGGCACCCGTCAGCGGCAGTGCAACGCCGACGCCAAGGCCTCCAGGAGCCTCCACGAGCGCCTTGCAGCTTCGGTCGAAGCTCGGGTCACCGACGCCCAGATCCTCGCCCAGAAGGAGAACGTGCGCCAGTGCGAGTCCGCCTACGAGGCCGCGGTGCGCGCCGACGCCCAGTCCGACGCCATCCGCCAGCGGAAGGACATCGAGGGCAAGCTCACGGTGCAGCGCGCCAAGGTCCCCGACCTCGAGCGCCGCATCCGCGAAGCCGATCGCCACTTCGCCTCTCTCACGGAGCCCGACCCCGCTGACGGTGAGGTCCAGCTCGGGCAGACCGCGATGGCTGATGGCCTCGACTGGGCCATCGACTCCGGCTGGGACGACCAGTGCCCCGCATGCTCGCAGAGCGTCCCGAAGGGCCACCTGCAGTCCTGCCGTGACTACTACCGCTCCGCGGTCGGCGACGCAGAGACCGGGTACGCCACCTACGCCAAGGCCAAGGGCGTCGTGCGTGACCTCGCCTTCGAAAAGGCCTCGCTCGACCGGCGCATCCTCGAGTTGGAGTCCGACCTGCGCTCGGTGCCTCAGGTCGTCAAGGCCGAGGACGTGAACCTCGACGAGACTCGTGACCTGCTCCAGCAGCATCGCGACTACCTCTCGACCCTGCAGCGGCAGCAGACCGAGTGGGTGCAGATGGACGCCGCGCTGAAGAACGCCAACGAGTCGACCGCCGAGGGCGCGGTCTTCCAGGGCTACAAGGCGCACGTCCAGAAGACCATCCAGTCGCTGCTCGCCCAGCGCATCGAGAAGTTCTGCGTGGCCGTCTCGGCCTACCTGCCCGAGGGGTGGGACTTCGGGGTGACCCTCGATGACGACGGCCGCGCCGTCTTCTTCTACGGGCTGTACGAGGAGGACGCCTTCGGCCGCTACCTCAAGGTCGGCCTGTCCGAGGCGCAGCGCGTCGCGGTCACTTGCGCCATGTGCGCCGCCGTGAACGACCTCCGGCCCACCCCGCTCACGATCGTCGTCCCCGACGACCGCGCGTGGGACCCGGAGACGCTCAGCTCGGTCCTCTTGGCCCTCGCGGACTGCAAGCTGCAGATCCTCATGTCCTCGACCGTCCAGCCCGCGGAGCCGCCGCCCGACACGTGGCGGGTCTTCGACCTCGACGTGCCTGAGGCGACCGACCAGATGGACCTCCCGCTGCCTCCGCGCCGCGAGCCAACCGTTGCGCCCCCGCCGCCCCCGAAGGCCCCGGCGCCGCCCCCGAAGGCCGCCGAGAAGCCCTCTGCCCCGACGCCGGAGGAGGTCGCGTCGCGCCCGCCCTTTGACGAGTTCCTCGGGGCGGACCCGGTCGAGATGCCGCACGGCCGCGCCCGCGGCGGGAAGATCCGGAGCGCGAAGTCCCGGGCACGCAAGTACATCGAGAAGCACTCGCGTGTCGAACTCGACTGCCTCGTGTTCCGCAACGACCCGACGCCGCACTTCGACGACGAGGAAGACTTCATCGCCAAGGTCGCGAACTACCTCTTCCCGCTGGGAGTGGCGTAGGCGGCAGGCTACAATGACAGGCACTGACGGAATCAAGGGAGCGCTACGTGGCTGAGGATACGACCAATCCTCTGGATGAGCTTGCGGAACTCATTCAGACCCTCCAAACCGCTGAGAGCAAGGAGCGGCTGGGGCTGTTCGCGGACTTCTTCGACGCTGATCGCCTCGGGAAGTTCGCGCTCGTCCCCAAGACCGACGACATGCGCCTCGAGACCCTGTTCATGCAACTCGGCTCTGTCCGGGGCATGAGCGGTCGCGCGAAGGACACCCTGAAGCTGGTCCGCAAGGCCCAGCGCCAGGCGCTGTCCGAGGCCGAAGACCTGCTCAACCAGATCTCGAACATGGGCCTGTTCAAGGACAGCCTGCCCGACTACCTCACGGACAAGATCCCGAACTACCTCGTACCGGGAGGCTACGAGATCGACCTCGGCGGTGTCTACTCGATGCAGGCCGACGATTTCGGGAACACGAAGCGGGTCAAGATCGCCACGGCCCCGATCATCATCATGAAGCGCGGCCGCGACGCCGAGACCGGTCACATGCAGATCGAGGTGGCGTGGGTCGAGCCGCCCCCGCCGGGATCTGGCAAGCCCTCGTGGCGGACCCGCACCGTCGAGCGGTCTGTCGCCTTCGACTCGAAGAAGCTCACCAGCCTCATCGACTTCGGGGCGCCTGTGACCTCGGTCAACATCGGGGACGTCATCCGGTGGATGACCGCGTTTGAGGACATCAACCAGAGCAAGATCCCGCTGGTCAACGGGGCCTCGCGGCTCGGTTGGCAACGTGACGGCTCGTTCCTGCTCCCTGACGGGCACATCCGCACGGACACGCAGCAGGAGTTGAAGCTCTTCCCTGTCGAGGGCATGGACCCCATCATGCGGTCGCTGAAGATCGGCGGGACGTGGGAGGGTTGGCTCCAGACCATCGAGTTCCTACGTGACCACCCGCTCGCGATGCTCGCGATCTACTCGTCGGTCGCGTCTTGCCTCAACAAGATCGTCCGATGCTCGAACTTCGCCATCGACTGGTCGAACGAGACCTCGAAGGGCAAGACCACGAGCCTCCGCGTCGGCGCCTCGGTCTGGGGCTACCCCTCGGACAACGACGAGGAGGGGTTCATCTACTCGTGGGACTCGACCAAGGTGTGGGTCGAGCGGGCCTCGGGCTTCCTCAACAGCCTTCCGCTCATCCTCGACGAGACCAAGCGAGTGAAGCACAAGAAGCACGTCGCCGACGTCCTCTACGACTTCTGCTCCGGCAAGGGGCGGGGGCGCGGCACCTTGCAGGGTGTTCAGACCTCGCTGACGTGGAACGCTGTGCTCATGTCGACCGGCGAGCAGCGCCTCACGTCGTTCACCAACGACGGCGGAACCCGAGCCCGCGTGCTGGCCGTGGTCGGCGCGCCCATCTCTGGGCCGCCTCAGACCGCCCGCGTGGTCGCAGACACCGTGCGCGGTCGCCTGCACGCTCACTACGGCCACCTCGGCCGCAAGGTCGTGCAGTACCTCGTCTACCACAAGGACTCGTGGGACGACTTCCGCGAGGCCTTCGAGTCACGCCGCGACTCGTACGCCAGCATCACGAACACCGCCGTCGGCGGCCGTCTGGCGGCGTACGTCGCCTGCATCGACCTCGCGCAGGCAGTCTGCGAGGCGCTGGGCGTGCCGGCGCCGCACGAGGACCCAATCCAGTACCTCATCCAGGCGATCCGCGAAGGTGCCGACGATTCCGACCGGGCCCGCGACGCGTTCCTCTCGGCCGCCAGTTGGGCCGCCCTCAACCGCCACCGCTTCTACAAGTCGCTGGCTGCGGAGAAGGAGGGTCGCGCCTTTGGGGGCTACGTCGGTCGCTGGACGGACGGAGACCCGAACTGGTCCTTCATCGCCTTCGAGAAGAGCGAACTCAGGAAGATGCTGGACTCTCGCAGCTTCAACTACGACGAGGTTGTGCCGCAGTGGCGCGCCCGAGGCTGGCTGCGAGACACGCAGCGTGGGCCGACCTACAACTGCTCCGTCGAGGGCGTGTCTGTCCCGTGCGTGTGCATGCGTCGCGAGATCTACGAAGAGATCCTCCGCAAGGAGGCACCCAAGGTCGTCGACATCGAAGCGCCCGTCGCTCAGGTCGCCCTGATCGAAGAGACAGTGTCCTACGAGGACGCTACGTGGTCATCCCTGGCCGACTACAACTGAGGAGCAACCATGCCCAAGAAGACCGACATGCCCGAGTTCGTGGCGAACCTGAACCTGCAGAACGCGTACAAGAACGGGCAGTTCGACGCCTACAGCGACGCGCTGGCCATGCTCGACGAGGTGCTCGAGTACTCAGTCAACCCGACCACCGTCGACCGAGAGCAGATCGTCGTCGTGATGGAGCGCATTCGCGGAGCGAAGGTCGAGGTGGAAGCATGAGCCTCGAACAGCGATGCTGTGAAGCCCTCTACGCTTTGGAGGATGCTGGTGTCATCGAACCTCGGTGGCACGCCGGGCGGCGGTACCGCGCCCTCGGGTCCCCAGATCGCGGCGTCTATCGCGTGCTCGACCTCTCCGACCCCATCACCTCCGCGAGCCTCGTTGTGCTCGTCAGGGAGGCGTGGGGTGATCCCGACGTGTACTGCGAGCGCATATTCACTGGCGAGTGGGTCGTCATCGACGGCAAGGGCAACGCGGTTCGGTTCCCGAAGGGAGCCACCGAGGTCGAAGCCCTCGTCGCCGCGCTGGAGGCGAAGGTGCGGGAGATAAAACTCTACCCCTCAGTAGTCGAGAAGCCCTGAAGCACGTAGGAGACGCGCCATGAAGCGTGACGCACTCATGTACCTCTACACCACGCTGTCAGCCGCGCAGCACTACGGCCGCGTGTCCGGCAACTGGACCGAGGAGCAGGACGACGTCTACACCGAGAGGCTCGGCGACCTCTGGCACAAGATGGACTCCGAGCAGCGCGACATCCTGCGTGACACCGTGTGGGAGCTGAACTCGGTCGAGGATGAGATGGCGCGGCTTGCTGGGCGCGACCCCGATGAGTTCATGAGGGAGTATCACTCATGACCCGGGACGACATCCTCTTCTGGATCTCAATGGGCTTGGCCGGCGCCGGGATCCCGATCCTGTGTGTGGTCGTCGGGTTCGTAGCGGCTGCGGTGTGAGAGAAGGGGGCGTGGCCGGAATGGTAGACGCCGGGCGCTCAAAACGCCTGGAGCCTTAGTGCTCGTGCGGGTTCGACTCCCGCCGCCCCTACTCGCTCAGCTGCGCCACTTGACCCGGGTCTCGGCCGTCGCAGTGCCGACATCGACCTTCGCGACCACGTAGAGGTCCCCGCGCTCGAGGGGGCCAGTGTAGTCGTCAGACCAGACTTCAGCTTCGACGCGCTGGTACGCGCCACCGGTCGCGGCCACGGCGCCGAGCGCCTTGACGATGTCGACCTCGTAGACAGGGGTGAGCGGCTGCGTGCCGCCGGAGTCCCGGGCGATGTAGAACGTGAGCTTCGTCGGGATGCCGCTCGAGGTCGGCATCGCCGAAAGCTCGAACGTCACATCGTAGATGTGGCAGTCGTCGGGGAAGCCCGAAGACCGCGCGACGGCGGAGTTGGTCCCGACCGCGACAGCCAGGTAGGAAGTGGTGAGGCTCGCGTCGTCGTCGGCAGCGTAGCCGCGCCGGGACCAGCCAGAGTTCGAGTGGTTGCCCATGTGGGTCTCCTGTGCGGGTAGTCTATCACTTCAGGTTGATGTACGGCTTGCCCATCTTGGCTGCGCGCGCCCGATCAGCCGGCAGGACGCCGATGCCGGAGACCCGCGCGGACTCACCGAGAAGCTCGAGCACCGCGTTGCGAAGCTCGGGGTCGGTCGACATGGCCTGCTCCAGCGTCGTGTCGCGGTGCTTCAGCATGAACTTGTTCACCTGACCGAGCGGCGTGTACTCGAAGTAGAGCGCGCCCATCCCGCTCAGGTACGGGGTGTACCCGACCGTGCGGCTGTCGTCGGTGAACTCGGAGGCGGTGCCGTCGTAGCTGACGCCCTCGTAGGGCACGATCGTGCGCTTGCCGTCGATGACCTCGACCTTGACTGGGCGAGCGAAGGCGCGTCGAGCGGACTCGTCGACCTCGACCCCTGCGAAGATCGACCCAGCGGCGCTCGCGGCGCCGGCGAAGGTCTTGTACGCGAACGCGGTGCCGGGGCTGTTGACCCGCTCGCCCTCGTGCTCCAGTTCGAAGCCGGAGCTGCCCTCGATGAGACGCGCGATGCGCGGGTCCAGCCGAACCCGCGGCGCCCGCTCCATCGTGCCGTACTCGACCGCGGAGAAGAGCAGCTTGCTGAACGGGCTGCCGTAGTCGCGCACGTCGACGATCGGGGCGAATGCGTTGAGCATCCGGTAGCCGTCAGCCTTCGTGACGTTCGCCTCAGGGTCACCTGCGACCTCGCGCACGCCTTCGAGCGCGATCTGGCCGCCGAGGTACATGGTGGCGAACGTCGCAGATGCGTGGTCGATGGCGGACATCATGAAGTTGTCCGGCATCATGAAGTACAGGCTGTCGCCCATGCCGCGTCGGAGCGAGACCTCGAGGTCCTCGGTCAAGACCGGCACCGGGACCTGGACGGTCGGACGCAGCCGCACCCAGCCGGGCAGGGCCGACCGGCTCGCCTCGTCGCGAACCGACATCTCGGCGCCGAGCTTCGCGAACTCAGCCATGGCCTCAGAGGACGCCATGGTGGAGCGAAGACCCTTGTAGCGGCCACCCCCGTCGATGCTGTACTTGGATGCCAGCAGGCCCCGCAGAGCGCGCTTGGCGTGCTCAGGCACCTTGCTGTAGCCGCCGTAGCCCTCCTTGATGGTCCAGCCATCGAAGTCGTACTCGAGCAGCGCCTCGTCCGAGATGCTCTTGTCCTCATCTGGCAGCGACGCGCGGTACGCCTCGAGGATCTCCGGGGTCGGCTCCGGCTCACCGAACTCGAGGAAGAGGCGGGTGTCGTAGTACGCGTCGAGCGTCGCGGGCTCCATCGCGGTGACGTTGACCCCGTACGGGCCGAGGATGGTCTCGTAGACCGCGTGGGTGGCCGCCTCCGCGCCGAAGCGGGTCGCCCGCATGAGCGCCGTCGCCATGTACGCGCCGCGCGGGGTCGCAACGAGATTCGCTGCCTGCGTGTTCGCGTTCTTGCGGAAGGCCCAGAAGGGCATCAGGATGCGCCGAAGCCAGTGACGGTCTCCGTCGGTCATCGAGCCACGGTAGTCGTAGATGGCCTCGACCACGACCCGAGACGCAGCCTCGGGGTCGTAGCCCATCTCCATCAACGTCACGGCGGCGCCGGTCCGCTCGAGATCTGCCCACGCATCGGCAGACTCGACCCCGTGCTCGAAGACAGAGCTTGCCGTCCGGCGCCCCATCCGCTTCGCGTCGCCGGAGGCGAAGAAGCCCTGAGCGGTCTCGTCGGCGCTGTCCAAGAACTGGCGGTTCGCGCCGCTCAGACCGACCGTCTCGCTCAGCCTGTCGCGGTCCACAGTGTTCGAGAAGTTCTCGCGGAAGAGGGACTTCATCTCCTTGAAGGAGTTGCTGTACAGGCCCGCACGGGTGAAGACCCGGCGCAGGTTCTGAGCGTTATAGACCCGGCCGCCGATGGCGAGCATGTGGTCCTGGTTCTCGAGGATCGGGGCGACCTCGACCCGGTGCTTCGCGCGCGACAGGAACTCAGTCGCGGCCGCGGTAGCCTCGTCTGCGTTCTTTGCGGCCCACGCTCGGAACGAAGCCTTGAATGCGGCAGCCTCGACGATGGGGCCGCCCTTGTTCAGTGCGTGGTCGTAGACCCGCTTGCCGAGGTCGGCGATGTCTGCGGCGCGCTCCATGGACACCAGACCAGCCGAGCCCGGCAGGCCTGCGCTGAGCACGGTCAGAGCCCCGACGCGGGTCGCCGCGGCCGCGCCAGCGGCGCCACCAGCGTAGATGCCCAGCTGGATGCCGAGGTCCTGAGTCGACATCAGCTTGAACGACTGTCGCGACCCGACCGTGCCGTAGATCAGGTTCTGCAACTGGTAGCCGTAGACGGCGCCCATCAACTGCATGAGCGGCTTGTCCTGACCCTCCGCGCCCACCTGACGCATCCCGTGCTGCATCCGAGCAGCCAACTCATCGCGAGCAGTCTCGGGGATGTAGAAGTCGCCGACACTGTCGGGGGAGACCGTGAACCGGGCGTTGAGGCCGTAGTTCTTCGCGACTGCCTTGGCGCGGTCGACCTCCGCCGTAGTCATGACCGCGGCGTTGCCGGCGACGTAGCGCATGTAGGCCTTCGCGTCGCCTGCGTTCAGACCCATCCCCAGCACGCGCATGTCCTGGTACAGTCCGTGCGTGTAGCCGGAGACGCCCATCATGAGGAAGGCCGGCATCGCCTTGTCGGGCGACACGCCGGCCTTGAGCAGCCCGGGGATCTCGACCGTGACCCCGTTCTTCGTGACCACGGAGCCGTTGTAGATGGCGTCGAGGCCGTAGGCCCCAGCGCGCAGGTCGGCCGCGGTGAAGACCTCTCCGCCCTTGCGGATCTGGGTCCCGCCGGCGTGGAAGACCATCAGGGCTGCAACCTTCTGGGCCTCCTCGGGGACGAGACCGCCCTTGCCGAGGTTCTGCCCGGTCAGCGCCTTGAAGATGTTGCCGAGCGTGTCGTCGAACAACTCGGGGACCGACTCGGTCGAGCCCTCGACCACCTGCAGCCGCGCACGGGTGTCGTCGCTGATGACGAGGCCGCCGGCGAACGCCTCGGAGGTCCGAGAGGAGACCTCGGGGCGCGAGACGCGGTACCCCTGCCAGAGGCCGCTGAGCGCGCCGCTGGAGGAGTGCCCGGGGACCCGGTCTGCGCCAGCGATCTTCGCGAGCACGGCCTCAGCGTCCACATCCAGAGCCTTGAGGCTCTCGTCGTCGATCGCGTCGAAGACCCGGGTGAACAGGCGGATGAGGTGCTGCTCGGAGTCCACGAAGGCGGACTTCGTGCGTCGGCCGCGCTGTGCTCCGGTCTGCATCTGGACCGAGGCACCGCGGAAGAACTTCACGATGTTGGAGACAGCGCGCTCGCGCTGGTCGCCGACCAGTCGGCTCGAGTCGACCGTGAGCATGGAGAGGTCAGCGAGCATCTCCTCCAGCTCGCGCATCGGACCGCGCAGGTGGGAGCGCGCCGCGACCGGGAGTGCCCGGTAGGCGCGCTCAGCGTCGCCGCCGAAGAACAGCCCGAAGGCGACCGCCTGGACGCCCGAGGCGACCCCGATTGCGGCCTTGTCAGCGAACGCCAGGGCGCGCTCCTTGGCCGACCACTGGGATGGGTCCTTGCCCATGCGCTCAGAGACCTCACCGAGGCTCAGCGCCCGGCGGGAGACCGGACCCAGCGGCTTCGACCGGTGGGTCTCGGCGCCGGGACCCTGCGTCAGGTCCGTCTTCGGGTCACCGTACGGCATCCCGAACCGAGCGCGGTAGTCATCGAGGCTGCGGAAGGTCTGCCGCATGTGGTCGACAGCGGTCTCCTCCACAGGGGACTGCTCAACGATACGACCGCCGCGCCGCATCTCACCGCCCTCGCTCGCGCGCTGGAAGTCAAGGTAACGCTGGACCTCGGGGAGCTGGTCCAGCGTGAGCTTCCGCTGGGCGCCGAAGATCTCGTCGAAGACGTTGTACATCTCGTCGCTGATCTCGACGTTGATCGCCTCGTCCGTGATGGCGGAGTAGATCTTCGCCATCAGGCCGCGGATGACCGAGAAGACCTTCTCCAGCGCAGACGTCGGTGCGACCCCCTCGCGGAGGTAGCGCTCGAAGCCCTCGGCGAACAGCTCCTCGGCGTTGATGACCGAGCGAACCTCTCCCTCGAAGTTGCCTTGCGCGTTCAACCGCACCGGGCTGAGGCCCTCGGCCTCGAGGAAGTCGTTGGCCCAATCCAGCGTGGTCTCGAGGTGCGTCTGGCGCAGGTTGCGCCGCATCACGTGCGCCATCTCGTGCAGGCCCGTGGACGCGTCCGCGTTCTTGAACGCGTAGAGTAGCGCGCTTCCATCAGACAGGAAGTACGCCATGCCCTTGGCGTTCGAGTTCGAGCCCTCCAGCGGGGCGTCGCCCGCAGCGCCCGGAGGCGGCCCGCCAACGCCGCCGGCGCCGTCGGACGTAGCCTTGCGGGCGCGAGCCTCCGCAGCGACGCTGCCGAGGTTGGCGTGCGCCTCTGCGTCCGCGTCGCGCCGCGCCTTGAGGCGGTCGAGCGCGTCACGCAGGCGGAGCTTCTCCTGCTCGTAACGGTTGATGGTGCCCTGCCGCAGGGTGCGCTTGCGCTTGTCCTTCAGATCCTTGAGAGACTTGACCGCGTCCTTCTGGAACTGCTCGACCCGGCGAAGCTCCTTCTCGAGCTTCTTGACCTCGGCGGTGAACGTAGGCGCCCGCGCCTCGACCATGTCGTCCAGCTCCTGAGGAGCGTACTTCTTGAGCTTCTCGACCACGTCGCGCACCGCCGCGTCCTTGATGGTCTCGGGGCGGGTCAGGGAGTCGAGGTCCAGCCGGCTGACTCGGCCAGCGACGTCGAGGGACTCGATGATCCCCTCTTCGCTCATGTCGTAGATGAGCGCGTCGATGAAGGTCTGAGCCTTCGCGACCTCCTCGGGGCTCACGTCGCGGCGGCCCTTCTTCTTGCTCGGGACGATGACCTTCTCGTCCATGAAGGTCTTGTAGACCTTCTTGACCTCGTCGTCGGTCATACCCTCGGGCGCCATGCGGCGGAAGTCGCCGATGTTGACGCCAGCATCGCGCTCCGCCTTCTCGGAGAGCCACTCGATGAGGTCGTAGAAGTACTGGCGCTCGTCGTCCCGGCTCTTGCCGATGAGCCGCTCGACCTTGGTGGCCGCCTGCGTGCCCGTGATCTCCGCAGCCTCGGGGAGACCCGACACGTCCGCGCGCAGTCGCGCTGCGTCGACCGTCGCGTCGAGAGCGTCTCGCTCCTCGCCCGGCCAGCGGTGCGTGTCCGCAGGCAGCGCCTCGGGGTCGCGCGGCAACTTCCGTGCCGGGATCTTGCTGACCGGGAGGCCCTCGACCTCTCGCCGGCGGGCGGCCTCGGCAGCCAGCCCCGACAGGATGTCGCGGTTCGCCTCGGCGTAGGGGTTCTCGGCCGCCTGGAACAGGATCCGCGCGTCGGACGGGTCGAACCCGGCGTTACCATCAGCGATCTTGACTGCGTTCTTGTCGAACGCGAAGTAGACGACTGGCGAGCCGTTCTCGTGGTAAGACAAGGAAGACTTGACGATGATGCCGTCGTGACCCGCCTCGCGAGCCTCAGCGGACAGCGCCTTCATGATCTCGGGGTGGTCCACATGGATCTTGACTTTCTTACCGTCGAGCACGATGCTCGCTGCCCGGTAGTGCTTGTCGCGCATGAGGCGCTCCCAGACCGCCGACTGCAGTTCATACCCCACGTCGAGGCTGTCGTACTTCAACCAACCATCGCCGGGGGTCATCGCCGGAACCTCGAGCGGGTTCTCGAGCCTCATGTAGGCGGCCCCGGCGGGGTCATCTTCGCCGTTGCTGAATATCCGACGCTCTGTCAGCGCGTCATCGCCGTAGACTCCGCGCCCCAACGGGCCGTCCGTAACCGCGGCCTCACCCGTAGGCGTAGTGCCGCGCAGCCACATCGGAGCGGCTCGGCCCGAGTCATCGACGACCTTCGACCCTTCGAACCACTTAACGAACAGCGGGGATCGGGTCCCCAAGTTCGAGAACATCTCCGATCGCCTGACATCAGCGGCCTGCGTGACGCCGCCGAGCGTGGGGCGGGCAGCCCGCCACCACTGACGACCCGCACTCGTCTGGGCGAGCAGCCGCTTCACGTCGAGACGGGCGCTGCGCGCTGGGTAGGTATCCGGCTGCCGGGCTCCCCAGCCCGAGGGGCGGGTCGTCCGCCCGCCGACGCCGGGGGTGCGGTTGTACTCTGACGGGTGTCGTCGCGACACGTTCAGCGCGACAAGGTCACGGACAGACTTCACCCACACGTCGCGGTCGGGCTCGTCGAGGTACATCTTCGCCACAAGCGAGATAAACCCCTCGATATCCATTGCGTCGTCGAGGTCCGCGTCGAGCCCGAGACCTTCGAGCCTCTCCAAGGTCAGCAGGGTGTGAACATCCGACTTCTTGCGCTTGTTCTTGATCGCTGCGACAGCCCGCTCAGCGATGCCGTAGATGTCTTGCAGCACCTGGAACGTCGCACCTCGCTGCTGCTGGAACGTAACCTCTCGACCGTCATGAGCGGCCTGAATCACGGCCTGCGCCGTGCGGCTTGTCGCAGCTGACCCCGCGCCCTGGAACAGGCGCCGCGCCTCGAACTCGTCACCGAACCGCGCCGTCAGGATGGCGTCCTGAATGAAGTCCTTGTACGACCCCGTGAGGATGATGGCCTCAGCCTCAGTCATGACCGGGAGGATGCTGTCCAGAGCGTCGAGCTGCGCGGTGCGCCGCGCGGCGTCCGTGACGGGGCCGTCGCCGACAAGCTCACGCACCCGGTCCTCGACCATCGTCTCGAACTCGCCGCGTAGCGCGTCGAACTGCTTGCGGTACTGGGTCTCTCCGCCGACCCGGCGGACGTTCTTGATGTTGTCGTCGAGCCACGAGCCGACCACCGCCTCGACCTGCCGCTTCGACATGTCGGACGTGACGCCAGCCATGTAGCGGACCATGTTGTCGAGGATCGCCGTGACGCCCTTCTTGTCCTCGGCCGAGAGGGCGGGGCGCGTCGTGCGCTTGCCCTGCTTCGCCGTGGGGGTCAGCTCCGGGTCAGTTGCCTCCTTCGGCGGCATCTTGCCGTAGGCAGGGTCGTACACGTCGTCGACCCACGCCTTCACAGCCGCGGTCGGGCGCGCCTCAGCGTCGCCTGTCCGCAGGATGGACGGGTCGATGCCGACCGGAAGCTCGAACTCGTCGAGGTTAGGCGTCTCGCCCGCATCGCGTGCCCGGTTGTACTCGTCTGCCGACCGGTGCATCCACTGGACGAGCGTCTCCTGCCACTCCGGCTTCGCGACCTCCTGAGCCTGCTCCCAGACCTC
This sequence comes from Planctomycetota bacterium, assembly GCA_029213105.1. Taxonomy (GTDB): domain Bacteria; phylum Planctomycetota; class PLA2; order PLA2; family JAEUHO01; genus JAHEIK01. Next base: position 34,690 of record JARGNS010000001.1, on the reverse strand, counting down.
GAGCGCACGCGCCTCGTCGCCGCCCTCCACGAGCGCGGCGTGCCGGGCGCGGAGCTTCCGTGCCACGGCGTTCTGGATGGCGGTCGCGGTGGACCACTCATCCTGACCGTCGGCCAGCATCTGGGTCGCGGCCGCTCGCGCAGAGTTCTGCGAGACCGCGGACCGGGAGAGGTCGCCAGAGACCTTCGAGCCGCCCGGCAGACCGCCGAGGAAGTTCATCACCGTCTCGCGCCCGCCGACCTGCACGGCCGCCGCGAACCGCCGGAGCCGGTGGGCTCCGCCGTTGGGGTCGAGGAAGGCGTCGACGCTCAGCCCTGCGAGCTTGAGCGCGTCCTCGTCGACCATCGCGCGTGCGAACTCCTGCATCGCCCGGCCGCGGGAGTAGTTGTAGGTCAGGACGCCGGCGAGACCCTGCGCGACCTTGGCCCGCATCGGGGAGGCGCCGGAGACAGCGCTCACGTCACCACGGATCGACTTCACGACCTGGCGGTACCGAGCCCCGGTCGACGGGCCTTCGAAGAGCCGCCCAGTCATCGACGCGATACCGAGGTCCTCGAAGCGCTGACGCAGCGCCTTGTTGACATCCTTGTCGAGGATGGTGTTGTCGTCGATTGCCTTGGTGAAGTCCGAGTGCCACTCGCGGAGCGTCTTGAGCTTCTCGCGCACCTCGGCCTTGGCCGCGTCGCCCATGCGGCTGGTCTTGAGACCAGCTTCGAGCGTCTCGTCAGACACGGGGCCGAGCACGTCGACCGCGGCCCGCGTGGTCATGCCTCGCGGCATCCCCTCGATGTCGGTGACCTTCGTGTTGCCGATGCTCTCGATCGGAGCCAGCAGGCGGCCCTGGAAGACCCGCTCGCGCATGCCCCGACCGTCCTCGACGTCATCGAGCAGCTGCAGGGTGCGCCGCAAGACCAGCACACGATCCCGGGTGTTGAACGCCTTGTCCGCCCCGACCGCGTCCTTGACCCGGAGGTCGGCAGTCTTCGGGGTCAAGGTCAGTGCCTGACCCAGACCGAGGCGGTCCATGGCGGCAGCCGCCTCCTCGGCGAGCTTGACCTTCTCGGGGTCGCCGGAGGCCTTCGCAGCCGCGATGACGTCCTCAGCCACGAGGAAGACCGTGGAGGACAACTGCGGGTCGATGGCGGCCTTCGCGCCGTAGTTCCCGTTCTGCGCGAGCGTGCCGACGAACTCCTCGGAGGCGCGGTCGATCGTCTTCATCGGGTGGGGGCTGACCTCGCGCAGCGCCGCGTCGAGGTCGTCGCCGCGGGCGAGGCTCGCGTCGGAGTTGTCCATCGCCCGGAGCAACTGACCGAGCGCCTCGGCGTTGACCTCCCCGACCTCGTCGACGTGCGCCGCCTCGGACAGCGAAGTGAGCGTGTTGAGTGTCGCAGCCATGCGCTCGAGGCCCACTGCGTTGATCTCGGAGAGCTTGGTGCGACCGAGCGCCTCCCCCGCCTTCTCGACCTTGCTCAGTCCCCGGTACGCCTTGATTGCGTCCGGCACCGCCCCGATAGTCGAACTCAGGGGCAGCAACAGGTCAGGATGGGCCACAGCGGCCGCGAAGCCGATCGGCACACCAGCGAGCTTGTAGCCGGCCCGGACCACGTCAGTGGCCGCCAGGACCCGCTGCCGCTCATCGACCGCCGTGAGGCCGTCGGGGATGAACGGGACGAGATCGCGCTTGACCGCCGCGGTGAGGACTGCCTCGCCTGCGTCCGAGGTGACCGCCCACTCACCGAAGCGGCTGGACATGTCCATGCTGAACTCGACGAGGTTCGACCGCTCGGTCACACCGCGCACGCCGGCAGCGTGCATCTCGGTCATCTCACCAGACGCGCGCAGCGCGACCTGACCGACTACCGACAGCGAGCTTCCGAGCGCAGCGGTCTTCAAGCCGAGAGAGGCTGCGGCCGCGACGCTGGGATCCTCGTAGAACTCCATCGCGGCAGGGGCCACGTAGTTCTCGAGCACGCCGAGGTTGTACGACTGTCCGAGGATGGGCGCCGCGTCGAGTGCGTTGAGCGTCACCATCGCGGCAGACTCCTGCCGGTAGATGACCTCGTCGTCGACCGCGCCCACGATCTCGATGAGCGGGGTGACCGCGGCCTCGATGAGACCAAGCTCCTCGGGAACCTCGTCGATCCCCATGAGGTAGTTGCGGCTCACCAGAGACGGCGTTGCCCACAGACCCTCGGTGCGTGCCGAGGCGATGACCTCCGCCGTACGGGCGCGGAGTTGGGCCCGCTCCTTGACCGGGTCGATCTCCTCGCCTCCGCGGCGGCGTGACGCCATCTCGGTCTGGAAGTCCCGCTGAAGCTCACGCTCGAGAGCGTAGAAGCCCTGACCGGACGGCAGATCGCCGAAGCCCTTGAGCTTGTCGTAGGTCTCGGGGTTGTTCTCCTGGATGACGCGCAGCGCCTTGGTGGCGCGCATCCACGACTGGCTGCCCGTGGCGGGCTTGAGGCCGTAGTCGTCGAGGTCCTTCATGGCGGCGAAGAAGCCACCCTCGACCTCGGTCATCTGCGTACCGGTCATCTCCTCGAACTTGTTGATCTCGACGTCGCCCGACCCAAGGTCGATGATGTCCGAGTCGATGTCGACAGCCTCGACCTCCGTGACCTCGCCCTCGACAGGCTCAGTCGGCAGACCTCCGCTCAGGAAGAGGTCAGCCTCGCGACCGCGCCGGTCCTTGAGACCTTGGAGGAACTTGCCCTTGGACGTTGCGACGCCGTCACGCAGCGCCTCGGATGCCTTCTGGTAGTCACCCTCGTTGATGGCGTTGATGACCTTGCCGACATCGGGATGATTCGGTCCGGCGTTGAACGCGAGGCTCGTGAGCGCCGTGATCATCTCCGGCGTCACCGGCTTCTTGATCTTCGGCAGCCACGTCTGGTGCTCGTCCACGTCCTCGAAGAACAGCGCGACCGCATCCTCCTTGGACATGACCTCGCCGCCGCTCAGGTACTTCTCGAAGCGGTCGCGCTCGTCGGCCGAGATGGCGTGCCCGTACCCGATGGTCGGGGTGCCCAGCGCGTCGCCGTACGCGGTAATCGGTCCGTTGTTGGTCTGGGGGTTCAGGTCGTCGTAGACCGTGCCGCGGAAGCCCTCCTCCTTGTGGAGCAACTCCTGGATCATCGGAGTGGCGAGCGCCTGTGCGTCACCGGCGGTGACCGCCACGGAGTTCTTGGTCGTGGGCGCAGCGCCAGTCTCTGCGACCGCCTTGGTCGTCATGTCGGAGAAGTTCGGCACCAGCGTGTAGTCGAGGTTGCCCTGACGGATCTGGTCCTCGATGACCTGCGGCGCGAGGAGGCCAACCTCCTCGATGAGGCGCTCCGCGCGCTCCGCCGTGGTCTCTGGCAGGACGGTCTCGAGACCCTCCTCGGACTCGAGGATGCGGTTGGGGTCGATGCGGTCGGTCTCGTCGTCCCCGCTCAACAGCGGCTGCGCCGCGGCCATGTTCCGGACCAGCGTCGCCTCGACGAGGTTGCCCGTGTCCTTCACGGACGACCGTGCGATGGACATGAGCGGACCCTCGCCCTGCACGGCACCACCGAGACGCTGATCGACCATGAAGGCGATCTCGTGCTCCATCTCGCGCGTCGTGACCTTCTCGCCGGTCGACTTCTCCTTGAGAGCGCGCCACCGCTCCATCTGCGCGTCGAAGCGGGCCTTGCCCGCCTCAGGCGAGTCAGCCTCGCTGACGTAGGCAGCCCGCAGGTGGTCCATGACCGAGTCGGTCACGATGTCCCGCGCGCCGCGGACCGCCAGCGCCTGGCGTCCGGACTTCTCCAGCTCCGCCTTGACCTCGTCCGAGACCTTGGCGTCGCGAAGCCGCGTGGTCGTGGCCTCGTCGCCAGACTCGCCGCGGATCATGTAGTCGCTGATGTCGTTGGTGCGGACGGGGTCGAACGCGCTCTTCGCCAGCGCGGCAAGGGGTCGCGTCACCGGGAACGCAGCGGCAGCCAGCGTCAGGTCCTCGATCAGACCGCCGCCGTCTCCCTCGTCCTCGGAGAGACGGCGGACGCCCTTAACGAACTCGTGGCCCGTGTCTGCAGCGACCTTGGTGTACAGCGCCTTGCGTGCGTCGCCGTCCTTCAGCGACCGGTCGAGCACATCGAACACGCCATGGAACAGCGCCTTCTTCGTGGGGTCCTTCGGCTGCTCTGCCGTCGCACCCGCGCTCGGCAAGACCTCTTCGGCCTCACCGTAGTCGGGGGTGAAGAACTCCTCGTCGGAGCCCTCCGCAACGGTGACGACCGGCTCGACCTCGGCGTCCCCGGAGGGGCGAAGGGGCTCACCGGCGCGCTTGCTCAGAGTCTTCAGGTACGGCATCGACACTCACCCGCGGTTGCTGGTGAGTGTAACACGTCAAACGTACGTTGGACTCACTGAGACTTGGCGGCCTTGTTCTTGCGAAGCCGCTCAGCCAGCGAGTCGGCGGCCGCCTCCTGAGCCTCGCGCTCCACGCGCTCCGGGTCCAGCGACATCCCAGCGCGCAGGTACGGTGCCGGATTGTACTTGCTGCGGCCGCCACCAACTGGTGCTGGCTCGCTCATGTCCTGCTCGGACGTCGGGTACGTGGGCGACTCGAGCGCCAAGCGGGACTCAAGGGCGAGAGGAGACTCGAGTGCGAGACGGGACTCTCCGAGGCGAGAGAACTCAGGCGCCGCCTTGAATCCGGGCATCTTCGCGTCGGGGTCCGCGAGGTTCAAGCGCTGCCGGTAACCCCCTCCGGAGCCGACCCCCTGCCCGGTCGTGAGTGCCCGCTGGGACGGGGTCTCGTAGTCCAAGACCGTCTGGTAAGGCGTGTGGACCGGGTCGGACTCCTGACCCTGCAGCGTCGCCTTGCGCGCCGGCGCCTGCGCACGGCGAAGCTGCCGTGCGTCTCGCCGAGAGGCACGCCGCTGCTGCTGAGTCGTGAGACCAGACTCCGCGAGGTCGACCTCTGCTGGCTTCGCGCGCAGGTCGTCGTACTCGATGAGTTCCTCGCGCTTGACCCCGTCCTCGTCGATGTAGATGCCTCGGAAGATGTCGTCACGGTCCCCCGCGAGGGTCCGGGCAACCTCGACCCGCTTCGTCTTGACCGGCTCGCGCTCCGCGACGAGCGCACCCTTCGGCACGAACAGAGTCACAGGGTCGATGGTCGAGCCCTTCTCCATCGAGGCGAAGACCTCGCTCGTCAGACCGTTGTTGGTGCGCGACTCGTTGAGCTTGTCGACCGACCCGACCACGTCTGCCATCTCAGGGTTGGTCGTCATCTGAGCGAGTCGTTCGAGGTGCGCGGAGTCAATCTGCGTCGTCGCCGCAACCCGACGCTGCGGGCCCACGAGTGCGACCCGGCCGTTGGTGCGGTCGACCATGGCGCGCATCCCTGCGGCCTTGCTCGGGTCCCGCTGAAGCACGCGCTCGATGACCTGAAGCTCCTTGAGCATCTGCGGGTCGCTGATCGTCGAGGCGAACGCGGCGCGCGCCTCCGGGTTCTCGAGGTCGATCTCCGCGACCGGGTTCTCCTCGAAGTTGCTCAGTTCAGCGGCCGCCATCTCGGCAATCTGCTCGGCACCAACGAACTCTCCTGCCTCGTTCTGGAAGTACATCAGACCCTGCTCGGTCTCGACGCCGAGGTCCTTGTCCACGACTTCCAGGTCGATCATTCGTCCGGTACCACGCAGCGGGCGCCGACTGTCGCGTCGAGACTGACGCATGTACCGAGAGATCTGTGCCGGCGACGGGACGCGCCCCTCTGCGAGGTTGAGGCCGCGGTCCTCCGCCCACTCGCGGAAGTTGTCGCTCTGCGCCATCTGACTGGCCGCAGCGACACGCCGCATCGCACTGTCGACGAACGGGTTGCCGCTCGACCGCACGCCGGCGAGGTTGCCCTCCTTGAGGTTCTTGACCTCGTCCTCGGAGTAGCCCCCGCTGAGCATCCACGCGTCGAGATCCTCGATCTCCTGAGCGAACGCGATCTTCTCTGCCATCGGGTCGCCGCTGACCTCCGGGTCGACCCAGCCCTCTGCGGCTGCGTACGCCTTGTGGTCGAGGCCTTCTGCCTCCATGGTCGCGAGCGCGTCACGGCGGCCCTGCCGACCGTAGAGGAGGCTCATCTCACGGGCCTTGTCCGACGTCATCTCGCCACTGTCCGCGATCTCCACGATCTTGCCGAGGTCGGCGCGCTTCAGCGCCCGCGCAGCCGCGGCCCGCATCCCGCCCGGCAGGACCTGCTCACGTAGCGCATCGATCGCGTCGGCGTGCGCCTCGAGGCCGAGCGCTTGCGAGATCTGCGCGATACCGCTGTCGCCGATCTTGCGCATCCGATCGTCGATGATGTCGTCGATGGCGTCGTCGACCTCCTCCGGCTCGGCATTCTGTAGACCCGCCAGCTCATCCGGAGTTAGCGCGAGCCACTCCTCCATCGTCGCCTGCTGAGACCCGGCGCCTTCGACATTCGGAACGAGCGCACCTGCGCGCATGAGTGCCATCGCGGGGATGTCTGCGTACTCTCCGTGGTAGTCATAGGCGTGCTTCTCGTCAGTTGCCTCCCATGGGTTGACCCCGAGCAGCTTGCCCGCGAATCGCGCGGGAGAGGCGTCGATCTTCGACGCGATGGTGCTCTCGGCCGACTTGACCACGCCGGGGTGCCGCACGTTGAGTTCGAGCATCTCGGCCCGAGCCTCGTCCGCCAGCTCCTTCGCCTCCTTCGGGGACGTGATGCCGGACTTCCACATCGCCATCATGTCCTTCTGGTAGGCGCCGGCGCGTCGGTTGATCTCACCGACGTAGTCGATGCGGCCTGCGGCCTTCGCCTTCTGCTGCTCCTCGTCGAACTCGCGCATACGCGTGCGCCATTCCTTCTCGATCTTCGAGAGGCGGTCCAGACGCTTCTGCGCGTTCTCTGCGTCGATCTCGCCACTCCGCACCTTTGCGTGGACTTCGGCGCGAAGGTTCTTGACCTGCGTGAGCATCTCAGTGGTCGTGGCCATCAGACGCTCCCCGTACCTCGGACATCCTGCCCGTAGATCTTCTTGTTCTTGGACTTCTTGACGCCCTGGTCGACCGCCTTCTGGATATCCGACGCCTCGCGGAGACCCTCGCGGTATGCCGCGGCGCCTCCGACCTGCTGCTGCAGCGTCGGCATGGCCGCCTGCAGCGCCGCGCCGCCCAGCGCCCCGCCAACCTGTGCGATACCCGGCGCACGTGCGGCGGCTGCCGCCGCGCGCGGGTCGATGGCCTGAGCCTGCGCAGCGGCCTGCAGACCCTGCTGCTGGAGACTGCGTCGGATCTCGTCACGCTGAACTGCCTGCTGCTGGCTCATCGCGTCGAGGTTCTGCTGCTGGGCCGCAGCGCCCGCCTGCTGCGCCTGAGCGACCGCCCGGAGATCGTCGGTGCTTGGGTCTCGGCCGCCGCGCTTCGACTGGTCAAGCAGGTGCTGCGACTCAGCGGAGCGCTGAAGCGCCCCAGTCGTCGCGAGCGTGCGCTGCTGCGCCTGCGACGTTCCGCCCTGGATCTTGCTCGCCTCGGAACTCAGCGCCTTGGCGTACCGGTCCATAGAGCGCTTGCGCGCCTCCGCGTCACGACGTGCCGCCTTCCCCTGCATGAGGGAACTGGCGAGACCAGTGCCGCCTGCGACGGCGGCTCCGAGACCAGCGATGAGACCTGCGGGCATTGACTTCTCCAGACGCTATGGTAGCACGTTCAGCGGTTCGCGACGACCGTGGTGTTGCGGCATCCGACCGAGAGCCGCTGGTACATCTGCAGGACCTTCTCCGCCGGGGTCGCGCCACGGTCGTAGGGCTTCATCGTCTCGCGGAAGAAGTAGGCCTCCTCCAGCGGTGCGACGTAGAAGCCGAGGTAGGCCTCGTGGTAGCCCGGTACAACCCGGCGGTCCGGGTTCGTCACGCTCGCCTCAGTCTGCAGATACGACAGGTTGAAGTAGTTCGCCTGCTCAGCCTCAGTGGACCAAGGCATCTCGTTGTCATTCACGCCTGTCGCAGACGCGTAGTCAGCCGCAGCCTTCGTGAACCACGTGAGCGGGTACTCGCGGCGCATCTCGGGGATCTCCTCCCCGTCGACAAACAGGTGCGTCACGATCTTCTGAGCCTCGCTGGTGAGCGCGTCCACGTCGCTCAGGTCGAGACCGAACCACTTCATCGTGTACCAGAACCACCCGATGTTCCACCGAATCGAAGTCGCCTCGAACGGGACGTAGACTCGGACGCCGCACCCGGGCAGCCCCTGCCGACGTGGGATCTCTACCTCATCCTGGAAAACGGAACGACCGCTCACGTCGCTCAGGTTGTCGAGCGTAGACGTGGCACCATCCGACTTCGCCTTCACGAACTGCTCGGGTTGGACGTGCTCCTGTCGCAGCTCGAACGACGGGTCGAAGTTCCCGCCCTCAATGCCGCCATTCAACTCCGAGTACAGACCGGCGCCGCGCGTCAGCGAGTAGAGGGAGTTGTTCAGGTGCTCAGGGTCGAACGTCACGCCGTCGGCGAAGTAGCTCGGATCGAGAGTGACAGGCATAGGACCTCAGGACTTGGTCGCGACCACGTTGATGGACGCGCGCTCGATCGTAGCATCGGCGACCTCGGCCGTCGTGGTCATGTGGGTCGCGCACGCGAAGATGCCGACCGAGCGCACCTTGACCCCGAGGGCTTGCGCGCCGTTGAGCACGAATGTGGCTGACAGCGGGATGTCATCGAAATCGCCCCCGCCGAGATCCGACCGACTCGAGAGGTGCTCCAGCGTGAGCGACGACTTCGTACCCTTGGCGGGCTGGCGCGCGAAGTAGTTGTTGCTGTTCGCCCACCCGACCGAGGGGAGCCACAGGCGCCACTTGTAGCCCGTGCCGACATCGACCTCGAGGCCGATGCCCAGCACCAGCGCGGAGAGGTGCATCTCGGTCTGCGTGGCGTTGCGCGGCGCGAGCTTCTTCAGCGCCACGTTCCCCTCGACCGAGATGACGCACTCGATCGTGTCGCCGATCGACCCCTGCAGTACGCGCGACAGCGGGGTCACCACGACCGTCTGCCACGAGAGCGTCGACGCAGCTGACGTGCCCCAGAGCTGGTAGTCGCCTCCGAGCAGCGTCAGTCCAGTCTTGTCGGACGACGGCCATGCAAACGGGTGGGCGACCGAGTCGACGACGATGTCGCTGACGAAGCCACGGTACCCGACCGCGAGCGTGGGGCTGTAGTCGGCGAGGTGGTCGTTGTTGATGGCGCCGCGCGCAACCTGGTGCGACTTGACTGCGTTCGCTGCGCCTGCGAGCGGCTCGAGACGACGCACGACGAGGGACTCGTTCGAGACCGTGTCCTCGTCATCGAACGCCTCGACCGTGACGTGAGAAGCGAAGGGAGCCGCGGTCGTAGGCTCCAGCGGGCTCTCGGTTACGACCAGCTGACGCTGGTAGACGACGAGGTCGTTGTTCTCGGGCTGCAGCGACTCGACGTCCGGGCTCGTGCCCACGTTGGGGATGCCGGTGCGGAACGAGCGGTTCGGGCCGCACGGGACCCGCCGGGCCACGACCTCCACGAAGTGGGTGCCGGGATCGACAGGCACTACCGCCTTGATCCGGTGCGAATGCATCGGGACGTTGATCGCGTCGGGGCGATCACTGGTACGTCCAACCATCGGCCCCGTCATCCCGACCTGCGTGACGCCGGCGACCGGCAGCGGGCCGCTGGCGGACCGCGGGCTGATGACCCGGAGCGGCTGCCACGACAACTGCTCGTTGTCGAAGCGCCCGGTCTCGGTCGTCTCGATGACGGTGCCGTCGACCCTGAACGCGTACTGCACCTGCGCTGGGTAGTACAGTACCGACGCGTTCCCCCCAGAGGTGACGTACGACTTGAGGTCACCGAAGCCGTTCACGGAGCCGCCGACCTTTCCGCGGGTGCGGATGACTGCTGGCTCGGTGATTCCGAGGAAGTCCTTGATCCCGCTGATCGAAGCCGCTGGTCCGGGCACCGTGTTTGAGAAGACCACCTTCTCACCCTCGGCGCGGGCACCCCAACCAGTCGCGGTCACCCACCCGGCCACTCCGACCGAGCCCCCGCCTGTGGACTGCCCGCCTGCGGCCAGACGCTGTGCGAACTTGCGCCGCTGCCCTGCGGCAGTTCCTCCGGATTCCGCCTTCGTAGGGTAGTTCACGCGCACATCGTAGTCGGTGCTAACGATCTGGATGATGAAGTCGATCGGGTAGGGCTCGTCACCGTTGTACGTGATCTCAGGGATGCTGATGACGTGCGCCTCGTTGACCCCGTCGAACTTGCCCTGATAGCAGTGGGCGACCTGTGCGGTCAGGATGAGGTCCGACTTTCCGGTGGCGATCTCTACCTTCAGGTCATCTTCCGCGACGGGCCCGGTGAGTAGCTGCCAAGAGTTGTCCTGCCCAAGGCTGAACGACCCGACCGCGTCCGGCTGCGGAGACTGCGTCGGTCCGATGGCGCTGTTGACCTCGACGAACCGGTGCAGCGTCCGCGAGAACGTGTCGGCAGCCGCAGCCAGTGCGGGGTCCAGCGGGGCTCGCAGGTTGTGCGGACCAAGCTGACCGTTCAGGGTCTCACCGATCGGCTGGATCGCCTCGTTGACCTCAGTGGTCTCGAGCGGCTCCTTCTCGACGAACTTGTGCTTCGGGTGGACGTAGTCACCGGACATTACTCATCCTCCCCGAACGGGACTCGACCGTTCGGTCCGCCCATCGACGCGTACGACATCTCGGGCGCGAACGACGCCAGGTGGAATGGCTTATCCGACTCAATCTTGAAAGACCACGTGTGCGCGTTCTCAAGCTCGACGGTGATCTGGCGCCAGAACAGCCGCCGCGCGTGGACTGACCCAGACCCGGTGGCGAAGTCGCCGATGAGGTCCTCCGACAGCGTGCCCACAGCCTTCAGCTTCCGAGGACTGTCCTCGTCAGGCTTCCGAGCCCCGTCGCGGTAGACGTAGACGTTCACGCTCTCGTCGATCTCGTCGATCATGCCGACGTAGAGGTTGTGGACGTTCACGTGCGCGAGCGCAGAGTCGTCGGCGCGCAGCCACGCAGAGGTGTACGAGTAGGTCCGGCTGCGGTCGGTGTACGACCCGACCTCGCTGTTCATGCCGTAGACGTCGTACGCGTCCACCCGCGTGACCGTGTTGACCCCGTCTGGGTAGAGCCGCTCGACCCCGCCCGCGAACAGCGCCCGGTAACGGGAGTCATCAGTGACGCACATGTCGCTGATCTTGTAGCCGAGTTCGACCTCGCGCCACCCGAGACCGTCGAAGCAGAGGAGCAACTCGTTGTCGAACGAGCCCGCCCGCGCGACTGCGCACCGGTACTCGCGGCTCTCCGGCTCGATGATGGCGACTGCGTTGCTCAGAGACCCCTTGGCCAGCGAGTTCTTCACGAGGCGGTGGATGGGGTCGCTCAGGCGTCGGAGACCGTTCTCTGGGTGCCATCCGTAGAAGGCGTCCCGGCTCAGCCACACCAGCGTGCCGTCGGGCATGCCGCAGACCGACCGAGGTGCAACGCAGCCGATGCCGCGGGCCATGACCACGGGGGGCTGCGTTGGGTCGGTGATGTCGACCATCGCGCGCTCTGTGAACGCGATGAGGCGGCCTGCGTGGCTCGCGAGCCCCGTGATGACAGCGCCGTCCGGGTCGGGGATGACTGACAGGTCGCGGTCGAAGCTCCCGGGGTAGCCGACCTCGCTGCGGAGCACTCGGGCCCCGCTGGCGATGACCAGAGACCCTGCGTGCGAGGTCATGACCCCGAACCGCGGGACGGGCTCGTTGTTCTTCGCCGGCGGGCCGAGACGGCTGTCGGGGATGTTGTCGGCGTAGACGCACGCCATCGAGCCGCTGAACCGCTCGACCACCCGGAACTCGTCGGGGTTGCGGTTCGCGTCTGGGGTCCGGTAGAGCCACCAAGCCACCGCGTGGGGCGGCGCTCCGCCCGGCAACTTCGCCGTGAACTGCCGCGGCAGGTCGTCGACCTTCGTCGTCCGGTCGTACTTCTGGACCGAGCCCGCCTCCTCGACCCACGCGTTCGCGCGCTGGACCGAGATCGCGATCTCCCGACTCGCGTTCGAGAGTGGCGAGATGTTCCCGTGCTCGTCCTCCCACGCAGCCGCCCAGCGGTATCGACTCGCGAGCAGCGCACCGTCGTTGTTGTCGACGAAGTCTCCGACCGAGCCGACGCGTCCGGGGTGCGAGTACCCCTCGGAGTTCGCGTAGTAGTGCTCCTCGCTGCCGGGCTGCTGGCAGCCATCGACCTCGGGGGCGCCGGGACCTCGGTCGAAGCCGAGCGGCACGACCTGCCCGTCGTGGCTGATGACGAGCGCGGGGTCGAGACCGTTGGTCCAGATGATGTTGCCGTTGACCACCGCGAAGAGGTCCGGGTACCCGGCACGACCCTCGTCGGTCAGCCCAGTGTAGAGGAGCTTCCACGACCGCCGCCACCCGGCGTGCATGTAGAGGCTGTCGCCGGCCCGCACGACCAGCGTGGGGGCCTTACCGCCGAGCAGGCCTGCGTGGAAGACCCCGTAGATCTTCACCACGTCGGTCAGCATCGGGACGCGCCCGAAGACCTTGTAGCCTCCGGGCAGTCCGAACCCACCGTACTGGTCGCCGCCACGGTCCGGCTCGTAGGGGCAAGCCCCGCGGACAGCGCGCAACGTGCCCTCGGGGGTCGCCTCGAGGTTGAGGATTCGATACGCCAGTTGCGCCGGAGCGTACTGCAGCTGCGCCTGGCCGTTCGTGACCTGGATGGGGACTACAGTACGATCCGACTTGCCAGACATCAGCCCGCCTTGCGCTTCTTGACCTCAGGCCACGCGTCCTTCAGGTACGCGGCGCCCTCCGTGGAGTTGAGGGACGGGTACATCACCTTGACCCGCCGCTTCCACGAAGCGGGGTGCTCGCCGGGGTTCGCCTCTGGCAGCTTGCCGATCGAGGGGAACAGGTCCTCCGGGCCCGGCTCGGGCACGTCGACCTTGTTCCACTCTCGCTTCTCGTCGTCGTACTCGAGGTCGCGCGGCGCGAACATGCACGCCTCGTCGCTCCAGACCCAGTCGACCGGGCGCCAGTCGTCATGCTGGATGGACTGGTGGAATCGATCCGAGTCGACGCGATGCGTCAGCACTTCGTCGGTGATCAGCATCACCGACCACGAGCCATCGTGACGGATGTTCCGCCAGACGACTTGGGCCTCGTAGCGGCCGCGGTGGGGATCGTTGCGCACGAACCACGCGCCGCGGTCCGGACATTCACACTTCGGGGGAGTTGCCATGGTTGCTCCTGAGCATGGGCTGGCGGCAATGTAGCACGCCTCAGCCCTCGTTGAAAGTGCCGTAGATGCGTCGCGAGTTGCCGACGCCCCACATGCGGTTCTCTACGACACCGTTGTTGTCACCGTGCAGCGACTTGAACCGACGGACGAGCTTCGCGTACTCTGCGCGATGCTTGCGCTCAGACCGCTCGTCGACCCCGTCGAGACGACTGAGGTACGCGAGGGCGAGTTCGAGGTACGCAGCGAACGCGTCCTGCTTGATGGGCAACTGGTCGTTGTCGTTGACCAGCTCCTTGGGCTGCTCGAGCACCTGCAGGTCGAGGTCGTAGTCACTGTCTGGCGTCGGCCAGACGTGGTACGCGTAGTAGCCCGTGTTCTTACGAAGCTGCCGCTCTGGGTCCGGGGACGGCAGCGCACCCTGCCACACGAAGGCGCTGACCCGGTACGACGGGGTGGTCATCGCGGCGAGGATGCTGTTGCGGTCGAGAGGGTCGATCTCGGCGAGCAGGTAGAACTTCCCGTCAGACTCGGCGCGGTTCATGCGGTGCGTCGCCTGCACTTGGTCGCCGACGGTGGAGGCAGGTCCACGACTCGCGTAGAGGTCGTCACGCGCGACGTAGATGCGGATCTTGACACCGCTGCGACCGTAGCGCAGCGGCGCCGAAGACGGCGGGTAGCTCACCGCGTCCACCTGGATGCCGGCAGAGTCGCCCATGAAGTCGAGCATCTCTTCGAGGTTCGAGCACTCGATGACTGCCGCGCGTCCGACGGCCTCGCCCTTCGAGTTCACGTCGACCTGCTTCGCGTGGTCGTAGATCTCGCTGATGGGGCTGGGAGCGCTCTCCCACATCGGGTCGGCGAACTCGGCGGGGCTCTGACCCCACTCCTGCTCACGGCGGCCCCACGCGTAGGTGTAGCAGACGCGGAACTTACCCTCCTGCACCGGGCCGTTCCACCCGAGGTACGAAGTGGCGTTGACGTCAGAGTTCTCGAGGATCGAGACCACTCGCGGCGCTTCGGTCGGTGCCGGGATCTGCACGAAGTTGCCGCGCCAGAAGTTGGTCGGCAGACCCTCGACGCGGTTGCGGTAGTCGGGCAGGGCGTCGCGCCGGGCGGAACCGCTGCTGATCTGACCGAGGAGCTGGTCCGCCTCGTCGAAGATGCGGACGGGCGAGAGGATCTTCGTCGTCTCTGCTGGGACGAAGAACGCCGGCTGGTGGATTCGGACGGTCATCACGTTCGACCCGGTGTCGTACCACGGCGTCGAGATGCTGACGTAGTAGCGCGTGTCTGAGCCATCGACCTCAGACCACCACTCGCGCGTCTGCCGCCGGCGGATTCGACCATCCGGGTCGACGATCTCGAGGTGCATGACCCCGTCCCACGTCCGGTCAGTCTTGGGGACCCACGACGTGGCGCTGTCGGACCATGGGTCGCCAGCCGACGTCACGATCTCGAGGACCTTGTTGTCGGTCGTCTTGAGGAGGTACGCGCCGACGGCTTCCGCGGTGCCCGAGATGGCGGTGCGGATGTGCTCGTGCCGAGACGCTGGGAGTAGCGCCTCTGGGACCTCTCCGGCGATCTCTCGAAGCGCGCGAACAAGGCACGTGTTCACGCGCTTGTCCATCGACTTGCCGGAGGACTGCCACGCCCGGTCGTTCAGCAGGTACTCGCGCGCGGCCTTGAGCGTCGTATCCATCGTCTCTCCACTTGCTCACAATGTAGCACGCCCCCGCTCGGCGCGGGGCCGGACGGGGGCGTGGTTGCGACCCGAGGGGTCAGGAGATGGAGATCAGGCAGGTCGCGGTGTTGGTCGCGGTCGCAGCCTCGGTCGCGAAGGCGAAGCAGGACTCGGTGGCGGAGCCATCGAGCGCCGTGCCGGCGTCCGTGTCGTTGACCGTGAGCGGGGTGTTGGCCGTGATCCCGCCGGTGCCGGCGAGGACCTCCCCGAAGCCGCGCTCCAGGATCCAGCCGTAGGAGCCGGCAGCGATGGCGTGCTGCGCGACGCCGAGCAGGCGGACCGCGGGTGCGTCGACGGGGGCGAGGATGCCGTCGTAGTTGACGGTGGAAGCATCGAGAGCGACGACGTTGCCGGCGGCCCAAGCGGTGGAGGCCTCGTCATTGAAGACGTAGACCCAGCGCTGGGGGCCGGCCACGGTGCTGTCAAGCTCCTCGGCCTCGGCGGCGTCCATCTCCCAGATGGTGCCAAGCTCGTACTGAGCGGCGGTGTCGACCGTGGTGACGGCGTCAGGGAATGCGCGAACGGTGGGCATGGTTCCTCCGAATCAGAGAGCGGTACGAGAGAAGGCACCCTGCGCCGCGAGGTGCGTGCAGAGGAAGGCGGCGTGGAACTCGAAGTTCGAGACGACCACGTCCTGCGAGGCGATCTTGGCCTCGAAGTCGGTGAGCGCGGCCTCGGCGAGCACGACGAACTCGAAGTACTCGGGGTTGATGACGTACCCGCCGCCGCTGGCCAGCTCCTTGCTCGCGAAGACCGAGAGGGAGCGCTCGAGGTCGAGCGACTCGTGGAAGGTCACGCCGTTGTGGTCGATGGTGTGCAGGTCGGACTTCTCCTGCGCCTTGTCCACGAGGTCGACGCGCACGTGACCGCGCTTGGCGTCCTCGAGGTTGACCATGGTGTCCGGGTCGGCGAAGCCGAGGGAGGGCTTGCCGTCCTGCGAGAAGTGGCCACAGCGCCGGATGAGCTTGCCGAGCTTCTCGAGACCGTCGGAGTTCCAGCTGGAGGCCTGCTCGTACTGGTTGTACCAGAAGCGAGCCTGCGACTTGCCGAGGTTCATGACGGTGTCGCCCTGCGCGGACTCCGCAGCGAAGTCGAGCAGACCGTCGCTGGCACCGGTCAGGGTGCCCGTGGAGAAGTCACCGTTCAGGGTGTTGAAGCCGCTGAGCGCGGTGGCGCTGAAGGCGTGGTTGCCGGTGGCAGGCGCGGCGCCGCTGAGGAACCAGGACTCGAGGCAGCGGTCCGTCGACTTCATGAAAGCCTCGGGGTACTTCTCGATGAGGCGCATGACCGCCATGGAGCCGTCGTTCTGCGCCAGCTCGCGCTTCGGGATGGCGATGGCTGCGGCGAGCCGGTGAGGCTCGACCTTCAGCTGCTCGGTCCGCTTGTTGCGCGTCAGGTTCAGAAGCTCGGTACCGTTGTAGATACCGCGACCGGTTGCGGGGGAGCCGGTCATGATGGCGCGCTCGATGGTCGAGCCACCGTCGATCTTCTCGCGGACGCGGCCGCCAGAGATCATCGCGTCGAGGAGCGGGGTGCGCCGCATGAAGGTGTTGAGGAGCGGGCCCTTGAGGCGCCGGTAGGTCGTGTTCAGGACCTCGGTCGAGATGGCCATGGTGTGTCTCCGTTCGTGGTAGACAGATGTGAGACGAGTAGTTTTCGTGTCTACGCCTGCCCAGAAGACGCTTCGTCGGACCTTTCGGCTGCCCGCTCTCCAACACTGGGTGCGTGCAGACTGTATATCAGACGACCTGCAGACTCGTCAACAGAAGTGTTACGCCTGCAACACAGAAAAGTGCGTCTCTGCAAACGAAAGGGCCCCCTCCCCGGGAGTGACGGACCGAGGAGGGGGCGGCGGTTGTAGTGGCTCGAGCAGGGTGGAGCTGGCCCCGCGCGCCACATCAACCGCTTTCAGATGGCAGCGGCGTAGGCCACGTAGTTGCAGGTCTTGGAGCCCGTGACTGCCGCGGTGGGCGTGATGACCATGTCGCCGCTGCTGTCGATGGCGACGAACAGGGACTGGTCGCTGCCCGGGTCCTCGGCCCACGACACGACCGCGAGACCGCTGGCGAAGTTGTTGCCGAGGGAGACGGTGACGCCGGCGGTCACGACTGCTGCGGTACCGCGCTTCGAAAGCCCGTCGAGACCGTTGGTGGGCTGCAGGCGGACCACGCCGGCAGCGTCGTCGACGAGGGCTGTGCCGACCGGGATGACCACGTCGTCGGCGCCGGATGGCTTCGTGGCGGTCCAGCCGCCCGGCGTGGTCGACAGGTACACCGGCAGGCCCGCGGCAGCGACCGCGCTGGTGTCGACGCCCGTGATGGTGACCCATGGGACGAGGGTGACGCGCTCACCGGCGGCGGCAGCCCCTGCGGCGATGTACATCTGCCCGGCCTGCAGGCCGACGCCGTCAGCGTCCGCCTTGTTGCACGTCGCGATGTCCCGACCGGCGACGCCGGCGTTCAGGACCACGATGTCGTACTGACTCAGCGCCTCGCCTGCGACAGCGTAGACGCCCTGCGCCCACGGGATACCGGATGCGGGGTAGACCTCGCCCTGGCGGATCAGCTTCTTGCTCATGTCGTTCTCCTGAAGAGAGGGGTTCGTGCTTATCGCTAAGTTAGCACGAAACTCGCAGAGACGTAGACGGTGTTGTACGTTCGGGTTACAGTCGTTTGCGGAGGCAACATGGCGAAGCTCGGCGAGTACATCGGCACCCGGTTCCACGACGGGACCCGCGACCGGGTCAGTGGTCTCAAGGACTACTTGGCGAGCGAGAGCGACCACCCGGTACGCCCCTGCGACATCGACCAGTCGGAGGTGCTGCGGAAGCTCACCTACTGGGCGCTCGAGGTCTTCGAGCGGCGCGCAGAGACGTGGCGAGCGGAGTCTGCGATGGACAAGCGTTCCTGACATTTCGTGACATGGAGTGAAACGGATGTCAAACACTGGCGCCGACATCGTGACCTGCGCTGGCATGGACCGCGCGATGATCGAGAAGATGCTCTCGGTGCCCGAGGCGTTCGTCTCCATGTGCAAGATCGTTCGGGAGAACGAGACCACCGGGTTCCTCGAGCCTACGCGCGCTCAGATCCAGGTCATCCGCGCGATCGAAGACAACAAGTGGGTCTTCGTCACGAAGTACCGGCAGGCGAAGATCACCACGATCACGCTCATGCACTTGCTCCTGCGGGACTGCATGTACCGGCAGGGCATCGAAGGCCTGCTCATCGCCGACACCATCTCGACCGCGGAGATGGCGTTCCGGCGCCTGCGCTTCGCCTACGAGAACCTGCCAGAGGCAATCCGCGCGCCGCTGGCCAAGGGCAGCAAGGGCTCGAAGCGTGAGTTGGAGTTCTGGCACGGCGGCCGCGTGACCATCAAGACCCTCGAGGGCCGCTCTCCCGCCGTCGGGTTCTCCATCGACCGACTGCACATCACGGAGCTTGGCGAGGCCCTGCACCAGCAGAACGCCATCACCAACCTGTTCCCCGGCATCCGCAAGCGCAAGAACGCGAAGCTCATCATCGAGTCCACGCCTGGCAAGGCCGGCTCGTACCACGAGCGCATGTGGCACAACGCGCTGTCGCGCGAGGGTCGCTTCTACCCGCTGTTCCTCGAGTGGTGGCACGACGACACGTGCCTCCGACCAGTGCCCTCCGACTTCGTGCCCTCCGAGGCGGAGTTGGAGTACATGGGCGCCCATCCGGGGATGACGATGGAGCACGTCGCGTTCATGCGTGACGCGCTGAAGTCCGAGTTCGTCGGGGACACCCGACTGTTCTCGTCGAAGTACCCGTCCGACCCGCACGACGGCTGGCTCGGCAGCCAGCGCCCGATGATGCCCGAAGAGGTCATCCGGCGCCTGCTCGACGGTGCGATGCCCGACCCCATCGAGGGCAGCCACGGCTGCGGCGAGTTCGTCAAGCCGATCCCCGGGCACACCTACGAGTTGTACGCCGACCCAACTGGCTTCGGTCAGAACGGAGACCCCGCGGCGTTGACCGTGTTCGACATGGACACTCTCGAGGAGGTCGCGGTCTGGTCCGGCGTCGAGGCGCCCGACCGGTTCGCCGTCCGCATTAGCCTGGTCTGCGAGTACTACAACAACGCACGCGCGGTCGTCGAGTCGAACCACGCAGGTTGCATCACCGCGCTGCGTAGTCTGAGCACCCGGCTCTACTACTCGAAGCGGCGCCCCGGCTGGTGGGCGTCCTCCCAGAGCATCGCCAAGGCAGAGTTCGCTCTGGTGCAGTTGCTCCGCGAGGAGAGCCTCGTCATCCGGTCGCGTCAGGGGCTGCAGCAGCTGCTCCGCTACGACGGCGACTTCTCTCGTCGCGTGAAGGGCGAGGACGACGTCGGTCACCACTTCGACCGAGCCCGAACCTACGTGATGGCGGGGGCGCTTCTACAGGCCGCTCTCAAGCGTCTCGAGCGTCGTCGCAAGAAGGAAGCCGAGAAGAAGGACGACCTCGAAGTGACCGAGGAGGGCATCCCGTACGGGCTGTTCGACAAGGGTCGTGATACCATGGGGCGCAAGCGCCTCGAGTCTGCAAACACCATCCCGAGAATGCGATGACCGACATGGTTAGCCGGACCCCGCGGCGCGACTACGCCTACCTGAAGCTCGAACTGCTCCGCGAGGAGAAGGCTGCCCGAGAGGCGGCGGAGAAGCAGGTGGTCGATGAGAAGCTCTCCACGACCCCGAAGGAAGACTGATGGCCTACGACGACCTCAAGAAGCAGATGAACGACGACGCGCGGACCCAGATGGCCTCCATGCGCGAGAACTTCTCGTTCGCCCGCCCGCCGCGCGACATGGGCCCGCAGAAGATCGAGCCAGAGGGTGAGGCCGGCAACCTCGCGTTCACCGCGTCCCCCGCCGAGGAGGCTGCCCCAGAGGCGCCTACGACGCCGGCGACTGGTCCCCTCGACCTCCCCGACCTCAGCATCGAGCAGATGAAGGCGATGCGCTCCGTTGGTGACCTCCTGAAGGGTCGCGGGTTCATCTCCGACTCCGTGTACCAGGCGATGATGGATCCCTCTGACGGGACCGAGGGCTGATCCATGGCCAAGTTGGACGCGCTGATCAAGCACCACCTACGTCACTACCAGACCCGTGAGAAGGGCGACTTCGACCGTGCTCGGGCGTACTACCGTGGTGACTTCTGGGACGCGTCCGAGTCGAAGGGCCAAGCCGTTGACCTTCGACTGTCGCGCACGCACGCGCAGAAGAACCTCGTCTACGCCATCGCAGACACCGGCATCAGCAACCTGCTGGGCCCGAATCCGCAGGTCGCGGCGATGCCGCAGACCGAGGAGAGTCAGGCTCTCGCGGGTGAGGTGAGCGCCCTGATGACGTGGGCGTTCCGCAAGGTCAGCATGCGCCGCCGCTCCTCGTTGGCGTTGCTCGACGCGACGCTGTGCAAGCGCGGCGTGTTCAAGGTCACGTGGGACGCGAAGAACGACTCTCCAGTCATCAGCATCCCGAACCCCGCGACGGTCTTCTTTGACCTGAGCGTGCGCGACAACGACGACATCAGCTACTGGATTCAGGCGTGCCCGCTGCGGCCGTCTGTGTACCACGCGCGCGTCAAGGCTGGCCGCTACAAGCACAACGACGACATCAAGCCCGACAAGTACCCCTCGTGGATGCGGGACGAGCAGACGAGCGACGACTCCGAGCGGCTCGGTGAGGTCGACAAGCGCATCCTCGTCTACGAGTACTACGACTGTGAGAGCGGGAGGGTCATCCACTACCACCTCGAGACGAACCACGTTCTCTTCGAGGGGAAGATCGACTACATCCCGTTCTGCATGTTCTCGCTGAACCACAGCGGCGTGGACTGCCTCGGTCTCTCAGAGGTCCAGCTCATCCTGGACCAGCAGGCGAACATCAACCACCTGCTGACCCTGTGGAAGCGCATCACGTACATGCAGGTCCCCAAGATCCTGTACGACGCGGGCAAGATCGACAGCGAGACGCTCGACAAGGCGCTCGACGCCGCGGTCGGTTCGTTCGTCGGAGTGGACGCAGACGGGACCGACGAGATGCGCAACTTCGCCGCGCACTTCTACAACATGCCGCTGCCGGAGATGCCGCAGACCATCATCACGTTCATCGAGCGGCTCGAGAGCGACGCCGCCTTCCAGAGCGCGCTGGCGGAGGCCGCACGCGGTCAGGTCGCCGGCGCGAAGACCGCGACCGAGATGGCCATCATCGACGCGCAGCTTCGGACCCGCCTGGCAACGCGCGAGGGGCACCTGAACACCGCCATCGAGGAGGTGGCGCACAAGATGTTCTACCTGATGCAGCGGTACATGAAGCGGCCGAAGATGGTCCGTCTGACCGGAGGCGGCGCGTTCGCGGCTCTCCGAGTGCAGGACATCAAGGACCTGAAGATGGACTTCGAGATGGTGGCGTACAACCCCATCCGGAAGAACCCGGCGGTCCTGCTCGAGACCCTGCAGGCGATGGTCCCGCTGCTCATGCAGGCGCCCAACGTCGACGCGTACAAGCTCTTCGAGGAGTTGATCCGGGCGCTTGGTCTGCCGAACAGCATCGTCATCCCCGAGGAGAAGGCTCGCGAGGCCGCGGCGGCCGCTGCACAGGCTCAGGCCGAGGCGGAGCAGCAGCAGGCGCTGGGAGGCGCCGCTGTGGCTCAGCCAGAGCAGGAGATGCCGCCACAGGCTGAGCAGGGCGGACCACCGCCCGTCGCCGAGACGTACGGCGCCGACGCCGTCTGAGGTTCACCAAGCCCAAGAAGAAGACCAAGAAGAAGGCGCCCGAGGTCCAGAACTACGAAGAACTCCGCGACGAGTTGGAGGCCCGCGCAGCCGCCGATGACCGGCAGGAGTACACTCCCAGAGGGTCGCACGATGAGTTCCGATACGACGCGGTAGGTCGGATGCCAGCAGCCGTCGTCAAGACCCCGCCGACGGGTGTGTACGACCTCTCGCACAACGGGCGGGCTGGGCGTGAGAAGACGATCTCGCCTTCGTACGAGACCGAGAACTCGAACGTCAAGTTCGCAGCTGGTTTCCAGACGCAAGTACCTCAGGCGCTCCCCGACGGGACACCGACGCAGGACGCGCTCGAGGGCGTGATGCAGGACATCATGGCATACACGCACGGGGAGCCCGACGCAGTCATCGGTGGCGTGTCATCGCGGGAATACGCAAGACCGACGAGCGCGGGTGAAGTGCCCCACGCCAGGGGCACCATCAACGTGAACGAAGACACCAGTCGGTTCACCCCCCGCTACGCGGAGGCGTACGAGGAGGCGAAGCAAGGCCCCGCAATGATGCTGCAGCACATGTCGAAGCGCCTCGACGAGATGGGGATCGATCACCCCCCGTTCCGCGACCTCACGTCGATGCGCAAGTGGGTTCGAGGCCTGCACTACGACCTCAGCAAGCAGCGACGCCTCGCGGGTCCCGACTACGTTCAGGCCGATCAGTCTGAGTGACCGCTCAAGGAGTGACACATGAGTTTCGTTTCCCATGACCTGAAGTGCGCCAACGGGCACTTGGTCGCGACCGAGATCTACCGCCGCAAGGACGGTCCGCCCCCGTGTGAGGTATGCGGAGCTGCGCAGTCCGTGACGTGGTTCAGCGGGGCCTCCCCGACCTTCACGGGCTTCGGCTACGTCATGGTGGACGGCAAGGAGATGACCACCTCGGACCTTGACGCGCGCGTCAAGGAACTCGAGGCCAAGAACCCCGGCAAGTACGTGAAGGTCCACACGCCTTCCAACTCCGAGATCGACGCACGCATCGACGCGCGCAAGCAGCGCATCGCTGACCACCGTGCGAAGCTCGGTGTCGACGCCCAGATGATGGGCGAGAAGCAGACCGAGGACCTCCGCAAGAAGCGGGAAGGCCTCGATCGTGGTAGGGTCAAGACGACTGATGTCCACCGTGATATCAGCAAGGTCGAAGCACAGACCAAGCGGGTCTCCGACTACACCGCCAAGAACACCTGAGGACATCATGAAGCCTGGAATGGACGCCGCCAAGAAGCTCAAGGACTTCCGCGCGAAGAAGATGAAGAAGGACGAGCCCGAAGACGAGCCCGCCGAGGAGTCTGGGGAGGAGTCCGGGGAGTCCGTCGAGGAGGCGGTCGAAGAGCTTCCCGCGGAGTCCGACGAGGGCGTCGACGAGGCCCCCGAGGCCGAGATCCCCTCCGAGGAGGGCGAGGGTTCGGACGACGAGGGCAGCGAGGAGGAGGGCGCCAAGCTCTTCGCCGACAAGCTCTTCGACGGTGACGAGATGACCGGCCAGGCGGTCTACGCCGAGGCCATGTCCATGCCCGAGTACGCCGAGATGTCCGCCGAGGACATCGCGAAGAAGCTCGACGGCAACTACGACGCGCTGAAGGCCATCATGCTCTCGATGGGGCAGAAGGCTGCGTCGGCCATGAAGGAGGCGATGAACGCCCCCGCCGAGATGCCCGAGGACCCGAGCGGCGCCTGAGCGCCGAGGAGTGACACATGGAGCACGAAGAGGAAGTCGCGGCTGTCGAGACCCCGGTGGTCGAGACTCCCGTAGAGACGCCCGTGGAGACCCCGGTTGAGGCAGTCGCCGAGACCGTGGTCGACGACGCGGCACCCGAAGTTGGCGAGAGCGTCACCCCTGACGTGGGTGACGTCGAGTGGAACGGTGAACTCGACGCGCTCGAGTCGGCGCCGTGGTTCAAGGAGCACGTGCCAGAGGCGTATCGCAACGTCCTCATGACCGGCATGAAGCTGAAGTTCCGCAACGTCGAGTCGGGTCTGACCAAGGCGACGCAGAAGCTCGCCGAGGATCGCACCCTCATCGAGAGCCAGCTCTCCACCGCGCAGACCGAGCTTGCTCGGTACAAGCGGTGGCTGGACAACGGAGAGGACCTCGGTACGCAGGCGATGCAGGAGGCCGACGAGCTTCGCCAGAAGATCACCGCGCTCGAGACGGCCAAGACCGAGACCGAGACGGCACTTCGCGGGGAGTTCGACACCGAGAAGGAGGCGCTCCGACAGCAGCTCCTCCAGGAGTGGGAGGAGAAGTACAACCCGGTAGAGGCCGAGAAGACCCGGCTTGAGCAGGAACTGGCAACGCTCCGCGAGGCCAACGCGGCCGCGGAGGAGCGGCGCAACGCCGAGGTGCTCGACAGCATCACCTCGTGGATCGACAAGAACGCTCCGGACCTCTGGGAGGACGACAACGAGGAGGCCCTCCTCAAGTTCTCGCACCTGCTCCAGACTGGCGCGGCCGCAGACCCGGACGAGGCGATCAAGGTAACCGCTGTGTTCTTCCCGAAGTTCTCGAACGACGGACCTGCCGAGGTGCCGACCAGTGTCGCGCTGATGAGCACCGAGTCGACGACCCAGTTCGACGTGAGCGGAGGTGAGGCGAAGCCGAAGTCCTACGCTGACCTCAAGCGCGAGATGACGGAGAACGCGCGTCGCCGCTGAGTACCAGTAGTAACGTGCAGAGACGGACCTCTCGTGCTATGATCGGCACGAGAGGTTCTTCGCATGGCAGTCTACGGCACTACTGACGACACAGACCGCGCATCGGTCGGCACTTCGTTCGACGCGGCGAAGTCCCACGAGCACGCGCTCAACACGGCGTCCCTGAAGCCCACGAACTCCAAGTTCAGCGGCAAGCTGTCTGGGCTCTTCGTGCAGGTCTCGAGCATCTCGAGCGCGGCGAGCATCACCGTCCGCCTGACGCGAGACTCTGGAGGGGACGAGATGGTCGTCCCCGACACCACGGCTACGCTGTCCACCGGCATCACGACCGCGACCGACGGTAGTGCCGTGTACAAGATCGATGTCGACTGGGTCGACCCCGCGGATGTCGACTCGCTGTTCCTCTTCGTGAAGACCGACGCTGGGACCGTGACGCTCGACCGTAGCGTGCTCACCTGGACTGACTGATGTCCGGACGAAGCGCATTCGACACCGCCCCCACCGCGACCGAGATCGGGGCGGCCAACGCCGCCCAGCAGGTCGACTACAACACCGAGGTGGCGCTCGGGCGCCGCAATGGGTCCACCCTGTGGAACAAGTTCGGGTACAACTCCGACGTAGACACGGGCGGCCCCGAGGTGATCGCCTCCTTCGGGGGCACCTTCGAGCCCATGACCACGGCTCGCACGCTCTCGATCGTCTCCGACAGCGCGGACGACGTGACCGCGACAGGCACGGGAGCGCGGAACGTCGTCATCACCGGGATCGACGAGAACCGGGTAGCGCAGACGGTCGTGGTCCAGATGAACGGCACAACGCCGGTAGTCACCACAGAGAGGTGGCTCGGGAGCAACCGGCTCGCGGTCGGCCTGGCGGGGTCGAGCAAGAAGAACGTGGGGACCATCACGGCGACGGCGACCACCGACCTGACCGTCCAGGGGCAGATCCCGGCCGGGGAGGGGACCACCCAGCAGTGCATCTTCTTCACGCAGGCGGGGGCCACGGCTCTGGCTGAGTGGCTCACGGCCACCGTCATCCGGTTCGGCTCCGGCACCGAGCCCGTCGTCACCATCAAGGGCTGGGTCTACTCGGCCGTCTCCAACTGCCAGTACGAGGTGGTCCGCATCGTGATCGACGCCTCCACCGGGAGCTACCAAAACCTGAGTCCCCCGCTGCCGTTCCCGGTCGGTGAGCAGTCCTGCTTCTGGCTCGAGGCCGAGACGAGCAGGAACGACACCCAGGTGAATGGCCGCTTCTCCCTCATCGAAGTCGAGGGTTCCTAATGCCCGTCAAGGACGTATTCGAGACCACAGGCGCGGCATCGACCTACGACGTGAGCCCGCCGGCAGCGACGACCGAGGCCACAGCCGCGGGCGTCGCCATGTCGGCCAAGACGTTCGGCGCCTTCGGTGGCGCGGACGCCGGCCTCGTCGATGGCTACACGGCTCGCACGGTCAACGCGGTGGGCTCGAAAGCGTGGTCCGGTTCCGGCCTCGGCGCGTACACCCCGAGCGGTGGCGCGGACGGTGACGCGGGCGTGCTCGCCCTCGACGCCACGATCGGCGGGGTGGTCGTCGCGACCGCGCTGCACGACTACAGCCGGGCGGCTGCGGCGGGCGGTGCGTCCCGCCTCGTGGACATCGACTTCACCGCCGACATCACCGACCTCGCCCTAACCATGAACGGCGGCGACACGAACCTGCGGAACGCCGCAGACGACGCAACTAAGGCGGTCGTGGGCGCATACGACCGCGTCGGTACGCCCACCGCGACCGTCGCCATCACGGCCGCGAACGGCGGTGGTAAGATTACCAGCCAGGGATCCGCGGTTGAGGCGGACATGTACACCAAGATGGTCGCGGCAACCGAGGGGCTGGACTTCTCCGACCCGAGCAAGGTCTACATGATCTCGTGCCGGGTGTCGGGTCAGTCGCTCGCCACAAACGGTGACACTGCCGGAGTGTGGATCTCCCCGAACGCGGACTTCAACAACGTGAACGGTTCTTGGGGCGGGCAGCAGTACCGACAGGGCGCGGGCAGCTTCCGGCTTCGTGGGATCCGCTACATCGCGGGAGGTTTCGGCATCGGCTCCGACCTCGACAACGACGCGACGGTGCAGGACACATGCGTCCACACGTTCGTGCTGTACAAGGGGCGGATCGCCGACGTGTACATCACGGAAGGGTCTACCATCCCGACTGAGGTCCCCACGCCGGGAGCAGCACTGTTCAAGATGGACGGCGGCTCGGATGCGGTCGCTGTCGAGCAGACCTACAACCTGTTCTCGACCAACCTCTACGTCCACGGACAGCTCTACACGTCCGCGGCGACCGACAGTGAAATGGTCATCGAGCGGATCACCGTCGACGAATGGAGTCTCTGATGCCTGTGATCACTGCCGCCCCCGCCCCTACGACCGAGCGCCGATCCGACGACGGCATCACCGCGTGGGATGCTCGCCGAGTGGACGTCTACGTCCCAGACGACATCACCGGGGCCGTTTCGCAGTCGCTTCCAGGCGGCCGGGTCATGACCGTTCTGATCCAGTCCACGCGGGAGGCCGGTGCCCTCGCCGCCGCCAAGATCGCACGAGGCTCCTCTGACCTATACGCCGCCGACGCGAAGCCGGCGGCAGGCACCGTCGCCGACGCCCTTGTCGCTGCCGGCCTCGGAGGCTCCTGATGCGCGAGATCACCGAGATCACCTGCCACCACACGGCGAGCAAGCCCACGACCACCCCGGACGAGATCCGGAGTTGGCACGTCAAGGGTAACGGCTGGTCGGACATCGGCTACCACTGGATCGTCTTCCTCGACGAAGACGGGGACTGGGTGGCCGCGGAGGGTCGGCCCGAGTCGCGCGCCGGCGCCCACGCGAAGAACCGCAACAAGCACAGCATCGGCATCGTCGTTTCCGGCGACTACGTTGAGGACACGCTCCCAGAGCGCGCCGAGATCGCGCTGAGTGCGCTCGTCGCTGCGAAGTGCATCCAGCACAGTCTGACCGTCGAGAACGTCTTCGGGCACAAGGAAGTCATGCGACCCGGGTACACCGAGTGCCCCGGCTACGACATGGACCGCATCCGAGACCGTGTGCAGACCCACCTGGACGCCTACGTTCCGCACGACGGTTCGCTCGCGTAGAGACGCCCGACGCGGTATATTGAGCCGGCAGGAGGCTCTCATGGCCGAGACCGGCGACAAGGTGTACGTCAACCTCGAGATCGAGCTGGACACGTCTGGCATGCCTCTGAGGATGGGCTACACCGTCCGCTCCGATAGCTCCACCTACCCGCCCCTCGAGGTCGTCTTGCTCGCGATGAACAGCGCGTGCTCCGAGATGATCCTCGACGAGGCGTTCGACGTGAGCGACGAGGGCCCCTCAGACGAAGCGGTTGCGGCTGCCCTGCGCGCCCTCATGCCTCAGATCGACGAAGCATGATGAAGTGGGTCAAGTCCCAGCACGTCAAGGCCGCCCTGTACGTCTTCGCGGCGACGAGCGGCCTGCTCGTGGTCGCGAGCGTCACCGACTCGATGTACCCTCTGAGTGAGGGTGCGTGGCGATCCGTCGACACGTTTCTCACAACGGTCGTACCTGCGGTACTCGTGGCGATCGGCTCTTCCAGTCTCCGCCATGTCGGCGAAGGCGCTGCGAGGGCGAAGCATGAAAACTGAGATCACCATGGCAATCGGAACTCTCGTCGGAATCGGTCTGGGTGCTCTCGTCGCTGGCGGCGCCATCGGGGGCGGTATCGCCGCGAAGGTGATGAAGAACCGGGAGGCCGCGGAGGTCGCCCAGGCCGAGGCCATGACCGACATGGCGCGCTCCGCCAAGGCGGTCGCCGACATCACGCCGGACTTGACTGCTCAGGTCGCCGTGGTCGTCGAGGCGTCCCAGACCATCGAGGCAGAGCGCCAGAAGAAGCAGACCCTGCTCGCGGGGCCTGACAGCCTCCCTGTCGACTGCACCGTCGAAGGTAAGAGCACGACCCCAGCCTGCATGACCCTCAAGCTGATGCAGTTCCAGCAGAGTGACGCTGGGCGAGGGTCCATCAACGAGATCATCGCTTGGTC
Organism: Planctomycetota bacterium; assembly: GCA_029213105.1. Classification (GTDB taxonomy): domain Bacteria; phylum Planctomycetota; class PLA2; order PLA2; family JAEUHO01; genus JAHEIK01. The sequence continues at coordinate 6,158 of JARGNS010000001.1, read as the reverse complement.
GAAGCTCGCCCGCGAGCACGCCGAGCGCGATTGCCCGGAGCCCACCAATGACGCGCAGTAAGCCGAGGGGGCGCCGCAAGACCGGGCTCGACCTTCGTCGAGTCTGGGCGGCTGTGCGTAGTGGTCTTCGGGAGGCTCGAATCCGATGCGGACTGTAAAGGGTGCATGTAGTTGGGCGCAAGTCGTCGGCCTTGTGATCGTCGTAGGCCTGTGCGGTCTGGTGCTGTTCTCGACCGCGGCGTACTCGCAAGAGCTTGAGACCCCGGCGGCCGGGGTGTCCTTCGCGCAGATCAAGGAGTGGGCGGCGACCGTCGTGTTGTTCGCTGGTGCCGCAGGTGGTGTGCTGAAGCTCGTCGAGTGGCGTAAGAACTCGCAACAGGCTGACGCCGCACCGATCAAGAAGGCGCACACGCGCATCGACGCGACGTACGCAGCCATCGCCGACATCAACGCCGAGCTGCACCCGAAGGAAGAGTCGCGCCACCTCGCGTGGCGCAAGGAGGTCGACGCAGACCGTGCGGCGCTCAAGGCCGCAGTGTCGAACTTGGCGAACTCGAGCACCAACGAGGTGGCGGTCGTGCTACGCCAGGTGCAGGACCTCGTCTCGCGACTGGATAAGCGAGATGTCTGACCTGACCCACGGACTGTTGAGGCTCGCCATCGCGCTCGCCCGCCTCGAGGAGCGCAGCCGCGCTGCGTGCCCGCCTGCGTGCCAAGTCGAGGAAGAGAGGCGGCGCTACGACCCAGACGAGGACACCGAGGTCATGAAGCCTCTGGCGCTCCGCCTCGTCACACCTACGGAGGCCACTCGTGCCTGACAAGAAACCGCTCAATAAGCCTCGCAGGATCAAGAAAGGCGAGGGTGGTCACGGGCGCAAGAAGTTCATGGTGTACGTGAAGAAGCCCAACGGGAACATCGCCAAGGTCACGTTCGGAGATGCGAACATGGAGATCAAGCGCGACAACCCCGAACGCCGCAAGAACTTCAGAGCACGACACAACTGCGACAACCCTGGACCGAAGCACAAGGCACGATACTGGTCGTGCCGTAAGTGGTGACATGAGCGACTACAACCTGATCAAGGCCTCGCTGGACGCTCTGATCCGAGATCTTGGCGGTGACGTGGAGATCCTCGACATCATCACCGACCCGGAGTCGCACGACGACGCCTGCGGGTGTCTCGAATGCACTCGTGGTCATGAGTTCGTGTACGAGTACTTCGACGACACCGACGAGCCCCCGCCGGAAGAGCCTCAACCGTCGTCCTGACCCTTGTGCTTGCGCTTTCGAGGGACGCGCCGCTCATCTCGAGTACGCACCTTGTGGGGGCCCGCCCCTGAGCCACCACGCATCTGGTGGGCGACTGCCGCGGGGGCGGGCTTCTTCAGTTTCGCGGACTTCATCTTCTTGGCCTTGAGGTGGTCGGGGGTGCGTGAGTCGAACACGCGGCCTTCCGGTCCCAAACCGGATGCTCTACCAGACTGAGCTAACCCCCGAGGCGGGCGCGGCAGGGATTGAACCTACGACCCTCCGATTAACAATCGGACGCTCTACCGCTGAGCTACGCGCCCATGTGTGAAAGAGATTGAGGTGGTCAGGGCGGCGAGGTTCGAACTCGCGACCATCGGGTTAAGAGCCCGGTGCTCTACCAACTGAGCTACGCCCCAAAGAAAAACCCCGGCCTCGTGAGAGAGCCGGGGTCTTCCGATGCGCTGGCACATGCCGTCACATCGCAGACCCCGGGCGGGGCTGCGGCTTCGCGAAGGCGGCGTTGGCATGGATGAGCGTCATACCGACACCTTAGTCACGTCGTCAGAAGGCGTCAACCACAAATCAGCGCGGGCTTACGCAGCGCAGCTGCGATCTCTTCGACACGCTCCTCCCCGACGAGCATCTCGCCGCGGAAGACCGACTTGCCGTTGTTGATCGGCACGACCTCCAAGAAGTCCTGCTCTCCGTCCCAGTGCGAGACCCCGACCGCCTGGGTCCAGTTCGTCTTCGTCGAGACCCCCGGGACGACCCCGTCGACCCGGCAGATGCAGCCGATGGACGCCGCCGTGATGATCTTCGGGCCGCGGTGGGTGTGGATCTGCTTGCTCGCGTACTCGACGCTGTGGATGTGGCCCGTGTAGCCGCTGTGGTGCGACTCCTTGAGGATGCCGGTGATCGTCGACCCGACCCCCGACCGCGCCTTGGTCCCGTGCCCCACGTTCGGTCCGTCGCCCCAGAGGTAGTAGTCCTCGCCGTACGGGCCGACGTACTCCACGTCGAGGGACTTGAGGTCGAGCAGGCGCGAGATGCTCATGGCCGGCTCGGTGTCGTTGACCGCCCGCAGACCTGCCGCGTGGTTCATTGTCTCGACCAGCGCCCGCTGAACGCGGCTCTCGTGGTTGCCTTCGATGTACACGATCTTCGCATGGGGCGCGGCCGCCCGGACCGCGGCAAGCCACCAGTGAAGCTCGTCCAGCGCGGTCTGGGTCGTGTTCTCGAGCGCCGCCTCGCGGGGGAAGCGCGTCGACCACTCGGCGAGGTCAAGCATGTCGCCGAGAAAGACCACGTAGTCCGGATTGACCTTCGCCACGACCTGGACCGCGATGTCCCACGCGCGCCGGTCGTGGATGGGGATGAAGGTGTCGTTGTCGAAGTCGCGGATGTACCCGTTCTGCGAGTCGGGGATGATGACCGCCGTCTTCACAGCCTGCGGGGTGCTCCGCTCTACGCGCAGGTTCGGGGTACCGATGACCGGGCGGAAGCCGCCGTCGGGCCCGTCGAGGCGACGCACGAGGTTCGCAGTGACCTGCCAGTTGCGCACGACCTCCGGGGTCTCCACGCCGTCGCGCTTGACCTTCATGGCCGTGGTCCACGTGTTGACCTTGCCGTCCTTGACCCGCCACGTGTCGAGGTCGAGGTTCGCCACGTCCGCGAGCTGGTCGAGGTTCATGACCAGGTGCTGCGCCCGCACGTCGACCGACATGTGGTTGTCGTCGGTGAACTTCTTCTCGACCTTGGTCGACGCGAGATCACGCTTCCGGTCAATCTGAGCCTTGTCGGCGCCGGTGCCGGGCTGCGCGTAGGCGTGTGGCCAGTCAGTCGGCGGGGTTGAGCCGACGTTGTCGGCCGCCCAGCGCAGATGCTTCGCGACCCCGGCGGGGCAGCGCTCCGCGTCCGTGAAGGGGTAGGGCGAGAGGGTGTCTCGAATCTCCGTCCACGTCTTGCCCTTGAGGACGACCCCGTAGGTGCGCCACGCGCTGAGGAAGTCGGGTCGGTCCGGCGCACAGAAGTCGCGCTTGATCTTCTGCCACTTCGGCTGATTCGGCATTCTCGGCTCCCCAGAGAACAGGTTCCGAGCCCAACTTAGCCTGAATGTAAAACAGCCGCAACGTGCGAATCATGATACACTCCCCGGGAATAGGAGGCCTACATGGCGCTGACCCGCACCCCGACCGATGACCAGTTCACCGATGTGCTGGTCAACTCCACGGACGTCGTGTCCAGTCCGGACGAGGACGTCTTCGACGGACCGAAGACCATCTGCTCGATGACCCTCGACAACTCGCAGAACGTCGCGGTCTCGTACGCGAAGCTCTACGACGCCGTGACCGCGGACCCGTCGGCCGACGTGCCCGACTACAAGTTCAAGCTCGCCGCGAGCACGGCCTACGAGATCGTCATCTGCGACGGTCTGCCGATGGTGAACGGGCTGACCATGCGCTGCGTGACCGACTCCGGGGACACCGGCACGACCGACCCCTCGAGCAACGCTGCCATCTCCGTCATCGGGAGCTGAACCATGACCGTCAACGCCAAGACCATCCCCGGCAACTTCGCGACCGACCGAACCGATGACACCGCGGCCGCCGCGACCGTCCAGTACGCGGCGAGCGGCTCTGGCCTGTTCTACAGCCTCTACGTGGACAACACTGCGAACAGCGCGAAGTCCTACGTCAAGGTCTACGACGCGACCAGCGGTGTGACCGTCGGTACGACCGTGCCCGAGTACATCATCATGATCCCCGCCGGCGTGGCGCGCCAGTTCGTGGTCAAGCAAGGCTTCGCCTTCTCGACCGGGCTCTCCTACGCGGTCGTGACGACCGGTGGGACCGCAGGGACCACGGCGCCGACCTCGCCCATCACGGTGCGGTTCATCTACACCTGATCAGAACGGTAGGTCCGCCAGGTCGAGTTCATACCCGCCGAGTTGGCGGGCGTCCCCGAGCTTGATGTACTCGATGTCACGCAAGTCCCAGACCGGGACGCGCGCAGCGTCGGCGATGGCGAGCATCTCCTCGACGTCCGCGCCGCCGGGCATGAGTGCGATCATGTCCGGCTCCGCCTTCATGATGGCGTAGCGCCGCATGCGCTCGGCGAGGTCGCCATGCAGAAGCCACGCAGCCTCGAGCTTGGTCGTTGGGACCCCCGCAGACCGCGTGATGCTCGCGATGATCGACGGACCGCCCGGCTCGTCGGTCGTGATGACCCACGAGACGTCGTCCAGCTGGTACCACGCCTCGTAGAGCGCCTGGACGTTGTTGAGGTGGCGACCACCGTAGAAGGCGACCTTCACTCGCCCTCCCACTTGTCGTATTCGTCCCAGTGACCGACGGGGTCGTAGTGGGCCCGCAAGGACTCGTAGTCGACGACGGTGCCGCCGTCGAACTCGACCATCGTGACCCCGTCGTTTTCGAACATCCGTTCGATCTCGTACATCGTCGACCACGCCCGACCGTCAAGGCCCCGGAAGGGCCCGTGCGTGACGTAGCGGCCGACGGCGTAGTAGTCGGTGGGGCCGTACTGCTCGCTCACGCGGGCGCCACAGAGTCGGGAACCGTACCCCAGAACGCGATGATGCCGACCCCGTTGACCGGGTCGTACGTGTACTCGATCATGCCCATCCGCACTTCGACCCCGTGGCGCACCAGTTGACCAAGCAACCAGTCCGCCGTTTCCGCGGGCTCGTTGACGGAGAAGACGTGAGGCACCTCGAGCGCTCCCTCCATCCACGAGGCCTTCGACCCGTCGCCAGAGTCGGTCGTGTTGAGCCCCCACGACCGAAGCACCCGCACCGTGTGGCGGATGCCCGGGTCGAGGCTGTCGTAGTCGATGTCGTCACTCACGATCAGTGGGCCTTGTTCACGCCGAGCACGCCGGCCTTGATGCGGCGCGCGACCCGAACCCCGAGGGCCTCGCGAGCCGCCTTGATGCTCTCCAGCGCTGCCGCGTTCTCCTCGCACGCGAACGGCCCGGCCTGGAACGCCTCCATCCGATCCTGGACGATGGCGAGGAGGTCGTCGTCGAAGACGCCAGCCGTGGAGCCCTCGACGGCCCGCGCGCCGTGCTGGAACTGGATCCGGCACACGTCGTCGGGTCCTCCGTACTGGATGCCGTAGAGGTGGGACGCGCCCCCTGCGTTGGGGTCGCGCTCGTCGATGGCGGCCACGTTGCTCGGGGCGTTGTTGGGGATGGTCTTCATGGTCTACTCCTTCGACCGACGGTCGATTTCGAACTGCAGGTACGTGAGGGCCTTCTTGAGGTCCTCGATGGCGTCACCCTTCAACCCCGCCCGCAGCACGTACTTGATGACGTTGCCGAGGTTGAAGTTCAGGTTCTTGGCGTGGATGATCTTGACGGGCTCGAACGGGTCGTCCGGACCGCCGTAGTGGTCGGGGCGGATCTGGTCGACCGAGGCTGGCACGGGACCACGCACGACCTCACTCTCGAACTTCTCCATGAGCTTCTTCAGCTGCTCGGCGTCGCGCTTCTCGCGCTCGAAGTCGACCGCGGGTGGCGGTGCGACCTCCGTCGGGGCTCGCGGCCGCAGGTTCTGCGGTCTCTCAGACCACGGCTGCGTGTTCTCTCGCACGCTGTCAGGCAGGGCGCTGTCAGGCAGTGCGGGGTCTACCCACGGTCCGATCGGCATCACTTCTTCCGTGTGTCAGTGAAGGCGCGCTCACCTTCGAGTTCGATGTACGTGAACCCGTTCATGTAGTCCGCTGCGGCGACCGCGCGGTACCCGAGCCCGTTGAGAGTGATGAACACCTCAGACGCACTGCGCGCCCCGGCGAGAAGCGCCCTGACCCGTGGGTCGAAGCGAAGCGCCGCCACGCCCCACCCCCAAGGTCGGATGACGAGGTCAGCGACGTCGTCTGCGACCCCGTCG